>NZ_JAOCLR010000046.1:0-34201 GCF_029845405.1 Pigmentiphaga sp. GD03639 | reverse complement strand
GATACGCCAGTTGGCTGGACGGACCGCAGCGCCCTCGGACTACTGCCGCAGATGGGGCAATACCAAGTCAAACCTGGTGACAAGCTCACTGGAGGTCACGGCAACGGAGCCACCATGTGCCTCCGCAATCGATTTCACGATGGCAAGGCCAAGGCCGGCGCCCGCCGTATTTCGTTGCCGTGCCGGATCAACTCGGTAGAAGCGATTGAAGAGCTTTGGTAGATCGGGCTCAGGAATTCTCTCACCGGGATTGACCACACTGATCGTTGTCCATTGCTCATCCTGCGAAAGCAAGACCGTGATGCTCTTGCCGCGAGGCGTGTGTCGAATTGCATTCGAGAGAAGATTGTTCAGCGCCCGGGTGAGCATTTCCCGATCCGCCGCTATGCTGCCGATCGCCCCTTTAACACCAAGCGTAATGCCGCTATCTTCTGCCAGCGCCTCGAAATAGTCGAACAGACTCCGCACCAACTCGGACAGATCAATGGTAGACAGACGCAAGTTGCGGGGATCATTTTCCGTTTGGGCAAGAAACAGCATGTCTCCAATCATGCGTCCCATCCGATCAAACTCTTCCAAATTTGAATAGAGGATTTCTCTGTATTCCTCGTTGCTGCGCGGCTGGCCAAGCGCCACGTGGGTCTGCGTGACCAGGTTGGTGACGGGCGTGCGCAACTCGTGCGCGATGTCTGCGGAAAAGTGTGATAGCCGGGTGAAGCCTTCCTCGATTCTCGCCAACATATCGTTGAAGGCGAATACCAGTTCCGCCAGTTCGATCGGCACATCCCGAGGATCCAGCCTCACATCCAGCTTTGAAGAGCGAATCGCCCGAATCTCTTCATTGACCTTGCGAATCGGCAGGTGGCCCCACTGCACCGCCAGCCAAGCCACACCGAGCGCCAGACACATGACCAAGCCGGTTGCCCACCAGAGCATGCGCTTGAACTCCGCCAGGAAGTCGAGATGAAAGCCGATGTCCATGGCGGCGACGATGCGGTAGCCGGGCGCCGCTGAAGCGTCAGCAGGCAGTTGTATCACCACACCTCGATATGACCTCTGATCCTCCTGCCACACGATCAAATCGTCAGCGGTGATGCGGTTGACCAACTTTTTGCTACTGGCAAGTCTCGACAGGTCAGGGCCGGGCGTGGCATAGATGCTATTGCCAGACCCATCGTAGACGCCGTACGTCATCCCATGATGCCCTGCGACTGCGTTGGCCAAGTGTTGCTTCAGTTCGTCGCTTGCGATGTCACTTGCAAGCTGGCGCAAGGGCTGAGCCAAAGCGGTTGTCACTGCCTCCAGTTCGTGGGCATCCTGTTGAGCAAAGTGGTGCTCCAACGACCGGAGAATGACCCAGTTGAACACAAGAAACACCAAGGTCGTGGCGATACCAACCAGGGCCGTGACCCTTAATGCAAGCGACGCTGGACGGCTTTGCCGCGGCTTATGGCGAAGGGGCATCATCGGGCGCATCGAGCGTGTATCCCATTCCACGCACGGTGTGGATGAGCTTCGGATTGAACGCATCGTCTATCTTCGCGCGTAGACGGCGGATGGCTACATCGATGACGTTGCTGTCGCTGTCGAAATTCATGTCCCATACCTGCGACGCGATCAGAGAACGTGGAAGGACCTCCCCCTGGCGACGGGCCAGGAGCTCAAGCAACGCGAACTCCTTGCTGGTGAGATTGATGCGTTGGCCAGCGCGCGTTGCGCGCCGGCGCGCCAAGTCCAGTACCAAATCGGCAACCTGGATGCGATCAGGCTGGCTCGGAGCGCTTCCGCGTCGCAGCAGCGTCCGCACCCGCGCCAGCAACTCAGAGAACGCGAATGGCTTGACGAGGTAGTCGTCCGCTCCCAGTTCCAATCCCTTGACACGGTCGTCTACACCGCCACGCGCCGTCAGAAAGAGCACAGGGACCTGTTTACCGGCATCTCGAAGGGCACGCACGATGCGCCAGCCATCGACATCCGGCAGCATGACATCCAAGACCACCAGATCGTATGTCTCGCCCATGGCCAGGTGGTGTCCGTCCAATCCGTTGCGCGCCAGATCCACGACGAATCCCGCCTCCATGAGACCTTGGCGGACGTAATCCGCCGTCTTGTTCTCGTCTTCAACGACCAGCAGTTTCATCGCATGTCCCATGAAATCGCTACGGCGCGGAAAAATAGCCGCTCACGATGTACGCATTCATCCACTTTCAATCAGCAATTTACTGGTTGCCAGCTTCCACGAACATGACCCGAACATTACATGAATGTAATTCAGGGGTCATTCGGTGGAAAGTGCCCAACCCATAGCATGACCTGCATTGCGTCGAACTGTGCCGCTCAGGATGGGGTGGCGTTTAGAACGACTTCCGAGTCATCTATGGAGGATTTCAGGCCATGCCGCATCGTTCACCCTTTTTTATCGTGCCCCCACAGGGCCTTTCTCGTCGGCGTTTCGTCCAAGGGTTAGCCGCCGGCGGCGTTCTCGCTGGGCTGTCCACGCCGGCGTTCAAGGCATTTGCCCAGCAAGGCTCCGCGACGCGCGGTGCCGCCCCTGTGCTGAAGGGCACCGAGTTCGACTTGGTGATCGCCGAATCGCCCGTGAACTTCACGGGCAAGCCAGGCGTGGCTACGACCATCAACGGCTCGCTGCCGGCACCGACATTGCGTTGGCGCGAGGGTGACACCGTCACAATCCGTGTGACCAACAAGCTGCGTGAAGCCACATCCATTCACTGGCACGGGATCATCCTGCCGTATCAGATGGATGGCGTACCGGGCATCAGCTTCAATGGCATCGCTCCCGGCGAGACCTTCACGTACCGCTTCAAGGTCCAGCAGAGCGGCTCCTACTGGTACCACTCGCACTCCGGCTTCCAGGAACTCACGGGCATGTACGGGGCGATCATCATCGACCCCGCTGGCGCCGAGACCATCCGCGCCGACCGTGACCACGTGCTGCTGTTCTCGGATTGGACCGACGAAGACCCGATGCGGGTGTTCACCAAGCTCAAGTCCCAAAGCGACTACTACAACTACAACCAACCTACCGTCTTCGACTTCTTCCGGGATGCCTCGCGCGACGGCACGGCCGCTGCGATCGACAAGCGCAAGATGTGGAACGAGATGCGGATGAATCCGACGGATCTCGCAGATCTGTCTGCCGCCACGCTGACCTATCTGGCCAACGGCGTCACCCCCGCCGGCAATTGGACGGCGCTGTTCCGACCGGGTGAGCGCGTGCGGCTGCGCATGGTCAACGGTGCGGGCAACACCTTCTACGACGTACGCATTCCCGGACTGAAACTCACGGTGGTGCACGTCGATGGTGTTGACGTGGAGCCGGTGACCGTCGATGAGTTCCGATTCGGTCCTGGCGAAACCGTCGACGTGATCGTCCAGCCACGGGATGACGCTTACACGATCTTCGCCCAGGCGATGGACCGGACAGGCTACGCGCGTGCCACGCTGGCCGTGCGTGAAGGTCTTCAAGCTCCCGTGCCTGCCCTCGATCCGGTCGAATGGCTGACCATGAACGACATGATGGGCGGCATGATGGGGGGCATGGACCATGGCGGGTCCGGCCAGGCCATGGAGATGACCGGGATGACGGGCATGACGGGCATGACGGGCATGACGGGCATGACGGGCATGACGGGCATGACCGGGATGGGCTCGGGTTCGATGTCCGGGATGGATCATGGGGCGATGGCTGGCATGAATCACGGCGCCATGAACCACGGTGGCATGGCGATGGATCACAGCCAACACGCCGCGGCGGCGGGGGGCCTGGCCGTGCCCAGCACTACTGCTCGCCACGCTCGCACCGAGTATGGTGCCAGCACGGACATGCGCGTTGACATGGCGCGCACCAACCTCGATGACCCCGGCATCGGACTGCGCAACAACGGTCGGCGCGTGTTGACCCTCGCGGATCTGCATACCCCGTCGGGGCCGCTGGACAAGAGAGGCCCTGGCCGGGAGGTCGAACTGCACCTCACGGGCAGCATGGAACGCTACGCGTGGTCCCTGGACGGGCTGGAGTTCGGAAAGTCCACGCCGGTGCACTTCAAACACGGCGAGCGGCTGCGGGTCATTCTGCACAACGACACCATGATGACCCATCCCATGCACCTGCACGGCATGTGGAGCGAGCTCGAAAGCCCCGACGGTCGCTTCCTTGCGCGCCGCCACACCCTGCCGGTGCAGCCGGCACAACGCATCAGCTTCCTGGTGACAGCCGACGCGCTCGGCCGCTGGGCGTGGCACTGCCACCTGATGTTCCACATGGATGCCGGCATGTTCCGCGAAGTCGTGGTGTCTTGAACCCAGCGCACAAGGAAGACCAAGAATGTCCAAAGCACTCCCCACTCGCGCACTGGCCACGACGCTTCTGGCCCTGGTAAGCGTCGCCGCCCAGGCACAAGCACAGAACGACCATGCAGCGCACGGCCAGGCCGACGCTCAAACGGCCGCGCCATCCACTCAGACCGTGGCTCCTGCCGCCGACCCGCACGCGGGTCACGCGACGTCGGCGAGCGGCTCGACCGCGGCCCCGGCCATGGATCACGGCAACATGCAGATGCAGGGCGGGTCGGCGCCTCCTGACGCCCGCGATCCGCATGGCTACTCCAATGGCCTGACATTGGGATCGGGCGACTACGCCGTACCCGGTGTGCCGCGGCTGATGCTGGCCGACGAACACAGGTTCTTTTCGTTGCGCGGCGAAACCCTGGAACGCCGCTTCACGCGCAAAGGGGACGATTCCACGGCCTACGACCTCCAGGCGTGGTATGGGACGACCTACAACAAGGCCGTCGTGAAGGCCGAAGGCGATATCGCCAAAGGAAAGCTCGAAGAATCGCGTACCGAGCTTCTCTGGGGGCACGCCGTCGCACCGTACTGGGACACCCAGCTCGGCGTTCGGGTGGATAACGGGGAAGGCCCGAGCCGTCAATGGTTGGCTTTCGGCATCCAGGGCCTCGCCCCCTACTGGTTCGAGCTGGAGGCGACGGGCTACGTGGGAAGTGGTGGACGTACGGCGCTGCGTGTCGAAGGCAGCTACGAGCTGCTGCTGACCCAGCGACTGATTCTGGAGCCTCGCGCCGAGTTGCAGTTCTATGGCAAGGACGACCCGGAACGCGGTATCGGCAAGGGCCTGGCCGAAGCGTCTGCTGGCTTGCGCCTGCGCTATGAATTCAGTCGCCAGTTCGCCCCCTATATCGGCGTGGAACGGGCGGGCAGCTTCGGACGCACCGCGGACTATGTGCGTGCCGAAGGCGGCCGTGCGCAGCAGACGCGCTGGGTGGCTGGCGTGCGATTCTGGTTCTAGAACCTAGCGGGTTCGATCATCTGATGAGAGGCAATCTATGAACATGCACTACGACAGAAGCCAGGGCAGAGTGCCGAGACGCCAGGCATTGATCGCTGGCCTGTTGGTGATGGCACTCGCAGGACCGAGCTTGGCGCAGAGCCGACCGATTGCCAAGGTCTGGAAGGACCCGAGCTGCGGATGCTGCAAGGACTGGGTCTCACACCTGCAAGGCGCAGGCTTCGATGTGCAGGTTCTCGACACCGGGAACACCGCAGCGCGCACGCGGCTGGGCATCCCGCAGAAGTACGGTTCTTGCCACACGGCGCAGATCGGCGGCTATGCCATCGAGGGTCATGTGCCTGCCTCGGACATTCAACGCTTGCTGCGCGAAGCCCCGCAGGCCATCGGCCTCGCGGCGCCGGGCATGCCGGTCGGTTCGCCCGGCATGGATGGTCCGGCCTATGGTGGACGCAAGGACGCCTACGACGTGCTGCTGATCGGGAAAAACGGTAGCAGCACGGTCTATCAGTCGCATCGCTGACCATCCATCAACCCTTCTCCGTGGAGATATGCCATGCAGCATCAGCACACACAGACCCCCAGCGATCGCCCCCGGTTCTGGCGATCGCGCTACGGCGTGGCGTTCCTCATCATCGCCGCTGTCGCCGCGTATTTCCTGCTCAAGGAGCACACGGCGCATGTTGCCGGCTATCTCCCCTTCCTGCTGCTGGCGGCTTGTCCGCTGATGCACCTGTTCATGCACCGTGGTCACGGCCACGGCGGACACGATCATGCCGCGCGTCAGGGTGAGGAAGGTGCCGCAGCCTCCAAGGAGCAGAAGCAATGAGTCGAGGCACTCGCACCGTGCGAGCACGCGACGCCGCGCTTGTCTCCTTGCGCGCCTGCGGCCTGCTGCGATCACCAGACACCAAAGGTTAACGGCGGAGGGCACTTGTCACTATGAATTCACCCAGTAAGTCTTCAGGACAGGAGCACGCAGGCATGGTGGCGGGTGCCGCAACGTCCGGCCCGCATACGCACCACCATCACGCCAGCCATGCTGGAAGTGACGACGCGGGCGGGTCCTCAAGCCACACGCAGCCCGATGCCGCGACGCGAGATCCGGTGTGTGGCATGGCGGTCACGGCGGCGTCGCAGCACCGCTCCACGCACTTGGGGAACACGTACTTGTTTTGCAGCACCGGATGCAAGGCCAAATTCGACGCCGATCCGGCGCGATATGCCAGCGGTGACGCGGGCATAGGCACAGGCAGCGGCCATGCACCGCATCACCATGCCAGCACCGCAGTTTCACCGGCCCCGGCGGCATCGCCAACCGCGCCCGGAACCATCTACACCTGCCCGATGCACCCGGAGATCCGCCAGGATCATCCGGGAACCTGCCCCAAGTGCGGGATGACGCTGGAGCCTCTGCTGCCCGACCTCGATGACGACAACCCGGAGTTGCGTGACTTCTCGCGTCGCTTCTGGTGGACCTTGCCGCTGACGCTCGTGGTCCTGGCGCTGGCGATGCTGGGCGAGCGGCTGCACCTGATG
Organism: Pigmentiphaga sp. GD03639; assembly: GCF_029845405.1. Classification (NCBI taxonomy): domain Bacteria; kingdom Pseudomonadati; phylum Pseudomonadota; class Betaproteobacteria; order Burkholderiales; family Alcaligenaceae; genus Pigmentiphaga; species Pigmentiphaga sp. GD03639. The sequence goes on along the minus strand of NZ_JAOCLR010000046.1, from coordinate 27,333 downwards.
GACATGGCTACACAGAGCTGGGTCGAGTTGGTGCTGTCGTTGCCGATCGTGCTGTGGGCCGGCTGGCCCTTCTTCTCCCGCGGCTGGCTGTCCGTGGTCAACCGCAGCCCGAACATGTGGACACTGATCGGCCTGGGAACGGGTGCGGCATTCATCTACAGCGTTGTGGCAACCGTTGCGCCGGAAGTGTTTCCAGCTTCCTTCATGTCCATGGGACGGGTCGGCGTGTATTTCGAGGCCGCCGCCGTCATCATCTCGCTGACACTGCTCGGCCAGGTGCTGGAACTCAAGGCCCGCTCCCAGACTTCGGCGGCCATCAAGTCGCTGCTGGGGCTGGCGCCCAAGACCGCGCGGCGCATCAATGCGGACGGCAGCGAGGAAGACGTGCCGCTCAGCCATGTGCACGTCGGCGACCTGCTGCGCATCCGACCCGGCGAGAAGGTGCCGGTGGATGGCACCGTGCACGAGGGCAGCAGCTCGATTGACGAATCCATGCTGACTGGCGAACCGCTGCCCGTCAGCAAGCGCGCGGGCGACAAGGTCATCGGGGCCACACTCAACACCAGCGGCGCGCTGGTCATGCGTTCGGAGCGGATCGGCTCGGACACCGTTCTGTCGCAGATCGTCCAGATGGTCGCCCAGGCGCAGCGTTCCAAGGCACCGATGCAACGCATGGCCGATGTCGTTGCCGGCTACTTCGTGATGGCCGTCGTCGCCATTGCGGTCACGACGCTCTTTGTATGGGGATTCTTCGGGCCGCAGCCCACCTGGGTCTATGGTCTGATCAATGCGGTGGCCGTCCTGATCATTGCCTGCCCGTGCGCGCTGGGTCTGGCCACGCCGATGTCGATCATGGTCGCAACGGGCCGTGGCGCCACGCAGGGCGTGCTGTTCCGCGATGCCGCGGCGATCGAGAATCTTCGCAAGGTCGATACCCTCGTCATCGACAAGACAGGAACCCTGACCGAAGGCCGACCTGCTTTCGATCAGGTCGTCGCAGCACCCGGCTTTACGAACGATGAGGTGCTGCGTCTTGCGGCCAGCCTGGACCAGGGCAGTGAACACCCCCTGGCCGACGCCATCGTGCAGGCCGCGCGTGCCCAGGGCCTCCAACTCGTGAAGCCTCAGAGCTTTGAATCGGGAACCGGCATCGGCGTGCGCGGAAAGGTTGAGCACCGGCAACTGGCGTTGGGCAACACAGTGCTGATGGAACAGTCTGGCGTATCGGTGGAACCGCTCGTACCCCAGGCCGAAGCTCTGCGCGGCGAAGGGGCCAGCGTCATGTACCTGGCGGTGGACGGGCAGCTCGCGGGCTTGCTCGCCGTATCCGATCCGGTCAAGGGCAGCACCCCCGAGGCCCTGGCCGCGTTGAAGGCTGCGGGCCTGCGGGTCATCATGGCCACCGGGGACGGGCAGACCACCGCCAAAGCCGTCGGTGCACGCCTGGGCATCGACGAGGTGCATGGTGAGGTCAAGCCGGCGGACAAGCTCATGTTGATCGAGCGGCTGCAGAAAGAAGGACGCATCGTCGCCATGGCCGGTGACGGCATCAACGACGCGCCGGCCTTGGCGAAGGCAGACGTGGGCATCGCCATGGGAACGGGAACCGACGTGGCGATGAACAGCGCCCAGGTCACGCTTGTCAAGGGCGACCTGCGTGGCATCGCTGTCGCTCGCACGCTCTCGGTGAGTACCGTGCGCAACATGAAGCAGAACCTCATGTTCGCCTTCCTCTACAACGCGCTGGGCATCCCCATCGCCGCCGGGGTTCTCTATCCCCTCACGGGCTGGCTGCTGTCGCCGCTGATCGCAGCATTGGCGATGAGCCTGAGTTCGGCGTCCGTCGTTGGCAACGCCTTGCGCCTGAGAGCGAGCCGACTGTGACCGGATTTTCTTTCTGAACCTACAGGAGCCTGCTATCGCCCAGCGAACCGTTTCTTTCGTTCCACGCCGTTGCGAAGGTGCAAGCCTTATCTCGGCATTTCGTTCTTAAACCACACCTCACACATCCAGGTAGAAACTTCTATGACCCGTTCACATTTCATCGCCAAGCTCGTCGCGCCGATCGCTGCTGGTCTGTTCGCCACCGCCGCATTCGCGCATCCTTCGCTGGTGTCTTCAACGCCGGCCGACAAGTCGCAGGTTTCCGCGCCAGCCACCATCGAGCTGAAGTTCTCCGAGACGCTGGTGCCGCAGTTCTCCGCCGCGAGCCTTGTCATGACTGGCATGCCGGGAATGGCGAGCCATGGCCCGATGAAGATCAACGCCAGCGTCGCGGCTGCCGGCGACGGCAAGACCATGGTCATCACGCCGGCACAGGCGCTCCAGCCCGGTGACTATCGCGTCGAATGGCGTGCCGTCTCCTCGGACACGCATCCGATCACGGGTAACGTCACCTTCAAGGTGAAGTAAGCCCATGGCCGGGGATTGGTTGACCATCGTCCTGCGCCTGGCGCTGTATCTGGACCTGGCGGCGGCTTTTGGCGTCGCCATGTTCGGTCTCTATGCTTTGGGCAACGACGAGCGATCCTCGACGATCTCGCGCCGCTATCGCGTCCTCATTGGCGCATCCGCTGCCATCGGCATTGCCCTGTCGATGTGGGGCATGACGGTCATGGCCAAGGCCATGTCCGGTGCCCAGAGCTACGCGGAGCTGTCAACGCACGTCTTCGACATGCTCATTACGGGCACGCACATGGGCATCGCCTGGTGCATTCGCATCCTCGCGCTGTTGGTGTGTGTGCTCGTCGCAATGTTGAAATTGAACGCTACCTTGCGATTTGCAGTGATGGCGCTCTCCACCGGCGTGGCGCTGGCGACCCTTGCGTGGGCAGGCCACGGCGCGATGGACGACGGCGTTCGCGGCTACATCCATCTTGCGTCGGATATCACGCACCTCTGGGCAGCGGGCGCTTGGGTGGGCGCATTGGTGGCGTTCTTGATGCTGGCATGCCACAAGCGGGATGTCGCGCAAGACCCGGTAGCGGTCCTCAGTCGGACGTCGAATGGCTTTGCTCGCATAGGTACAGCGATCGTGGCTGCACTCGTCGTGAGTGGAATTCTCAATTACCTGTTGATCGCCGGACCATCGTTTGATCCGCTCATCTCGACGCTGTATGGCCGGCTGCTGATGGTAAAGCTCTTGCTTTTCGCAGGCATGCTGGCGTTGGCTGCTGCCAATCGGTATCGGTTGAGCCCGAGCCTGGAGGCAGCTTTGAAGGCAGGCAATCGCGCACAGGCAGTCATCAAGCTTAGGCAGAGTCTGTTCACGGAGGCGACCTTGGCCGTTTTGGTTCTGGCGAGCGTTGCATGGCTTGGCATCTTGTCTCCCACTGGAACCTAGTCCTTCATGGGCGGCAGATGACAGCACATGAATTGAATGTAATGCACGAGTAAGCGCTCTGTAGACCGCCTGCTTCTACATTTAACGACGCGGCGCAAGTTGTCGTCGTTTTTACAAAGGAGTCGATCATGAAATCGCAAATTGTCATTGCCGCCCTGTTGAGCGCTCTCTCCGTGCCAGCCTTCGCCGGTCATGCAGCAGCCCAAGCAGCCAAGGAAATGGTTCCCTTGGCTGACGGGGGAACGCTGTACATCTTCAAGGACGGAAAGATGGCACAGGAAAGCCGCTTCGGGCGCGCCGTCTATCTCAATGTCGGAGCTTCGGTGTCGACGAAGGATGGGCGCAACATCGCGATCACCAGCAATGAAGTCGCTCGCCTCGGGTCGCTGCTACAAAAAGAGCACGGCGGATGACGCCGCGGGTGTGCGGTGCTTTTCAAAGCTTCTGCACAGTGTGACAGAGACGCGCGCCCCGATCGGGCGCGCGCGCGCTTGGGACGCGTCACGAGCAACCACGAGCGCTCAAGATGCCAGTTTTTGCGATGTCAAGCGCATCAACTTCCCTGAAATGGATCCAGCCTCCCCGTCCACCGTGATTCGTCCACGGGACATCTGGCGCGAATGAGAACTTGCGAGGAGCCCGATTTATGGAGTTGCGTCATCTACGATGCTTTGTCGTCTTGGCAGAGGAGTTGCATTTCACGCGGGCGGCCGAGAGGCTGCATATAGAGCAACCCCCCTTGTCTCGCGCGATCAAGGAATTGGAAGATGAGCTTGGGGTCACGCTGTTTGACCGCGACCGCAGGGGCACACGGCTGACCGTGGCGGGGGCGGCATTCTTGCAGGACACCCGCCGACTCTTCACTGTCCTGGAGCAAGCGCGTGAGAATGCCAGAGCCATTGCCGCGGGCCTGAGGGGCAGCCTGCGCATTGCAATTTCCGATGGTGCGATGGACCCACGACTATCGGCGTTCCTAGCTCGTTGCCGCGCGGAAGAGCCCGAGGTCGAGATACGTCTCTCCGAGGTACCGCTGACCGAGCAGATACGGGGCCTACGGTCTGGCGACTTCACGATCGGATTTGCACACGCGGCGGATGTTGGCGAAGGCATCGTGGCTGAACCGATCTGGCGAGACCCGATTGTGATCGCCGTGCCAGCGCGGCACTCGCTTCTTGCGCACAAGCAAGTTCCGCTGAACGAACTTCAGGGTCACCCACTGGTTCTGTGCGACAAACTGGCCTGCGAAGGCTACTGCCGAGAACTAAATCGGCTGCTACAGGTTCTGGAACACAGACTCAACGTTGTCGAAGAAGTGTCGTCGCTGGACATGATGCTAACGCTCGTCGGCGCAGGCTATGGGATTGGTTTCATGACGGCGACCAAGATTCCCATCAGCCAGAGGCCGGACGTGGTGATTCGCCCTCTGGCGCAGGACACGGCGGTAATCACAACCTATCTGCTTCGGCCAGAAAGCAGCAACTCATCGGTTTCGCTGGATCGCTTCATCGAACGTCTGCGAGGACCTCCGGATGACTAAAGCGTCAATGCCTATCTGAATCGTGCGCCGCGGCACGAAGATTGCGTTCGGCTGCGCTGACGAGTTCCGCAGCACTGAGCTTGAGTCCGGCGGCGATTCTTAAGATCAGAGCGAGAGTGGGCATGTGCTCCCCACGCTCTATTTTGCCCATGTGCGATCGCTCGATCCCTGCTTTCGCAGCCAGTTCTTCCTGAGCAACACCTTGCGTCAGGCGGGCGACACGAACGGCCGCTCCGAATGCCAACGCTGGCTCGGCGTCGAAAGTGGTAGTTCCTGGGGGACGGCCTCGTCGGACAGTTCGCTTCTCCATCTTTGGAAGCGTCGAACAGTCCAAACAATTTAACCACGTTAAGTTTAACTCAAACTAGCTATCATGAAGACTTTCCATCCTTGTCTTATCGCTTCTTGGGGCCTCTCATGCACGACGCCACCAGCCCACGCCCACAGCTCAGGCTCGCCATAGCGCCTGGTGTGGCCTCTTCGTACCTAGCTGCATTGCTTGCCCTGCAGCGCGCGGAGGAGCCCGAAGTTTCTATGGAATTTAATGAGGTTACGACGAGCGATCTCATTACAGGCCTCTACAAACGGCGCTTCGACGTCGGCCTTTCTCTGAAGCAGGTGAGCGATTCTTCGCTGAAGAGTCTTTCTATTTGGTTTGAGGCGACAGCTCTTGCCACGCCGCTGCGATACCCACTGCTCCGGCAGCAGTCAATCAGAATAGACGAACTTAAGGAGCACTCAGTGTTTCGATGGAAGGCCGAATATTCTCCTTTGCTGGACCAGTACCTGTCCTCCATGTCATCAACGGAAAGGCCGAATGTCCACCATGTCAGTTCTTTTGAGATGTTATTGCTCTGGGTCGCAGCTGGATATGGCGTAGGGATTTCTTCGCGATCACGCATCGAAACGGCCAGCCAGTGCGGAATCTGCACGCGCCCAATAGCCGATGGCCCCTACGAGGTCATTACGCACCTGCAGCGACTCTCGGGACAGACGAATCTTGTAGCTGATCGATTTGAGCTTAGAGCCTTGCGAGTTGCCGAGGCGCGTAAAGCATGACAACCACGTGCGGTGCCCGCCCTTGCCGGTGGATTTGCAGCGGGTGCCGGTTCGGGCCAAGGCGCCGTCCAGACGCATCAATTCATCCTGGAAACTGACCTTGATCAATTCAACTCCCTACAACTTCCAATAGCATGTCCGCATGATCGGCTTAAGGCGCCTTCTCGCAAGATGGAGCCGCTGGATTACCAGCGGCCTAGTCGTGACCTTGCTTTTCTCGCAGGTTGCGATGGCGATGTACGTCTGTCCCAAGCCAGACCCGAGGGCATCTGTGGAAACCACGCAAATGCGTGCCACGATCTCGATGCAGCAGGCTGACAAGTTGCCAATGTCGGATTGCACCGGCATGCCTGATTCCATGGACAGCGAAGCGCCACAGTTGTGCCACGCTCATTGCAGTGGCGATTTGGAGTCGGCGCTTTCATGGCAGGGGCTGGACATTCAGTTTCTCGCGGCGCACGTGATGTGGCTCCCCAACTCGCTGCCCGGGTTGGTTCTCGACCGGGTAGCCCTCAGGCGGCACGTTACCTACATTCCTCCCAATCCCCGCGCGGGCTTTCCGCCAATCTACCTCACGTTCCAAGTCCTGCGGAATTGATTTATGTGTCCGTGCTCGCCGCGCACCGATGCGGCAGACCCCGTGATTTCGTGAATACCAATTCCGAGGACAACCATGTTTACTCCCTTTTTTGGCGCCCCCGAGGGGCGCCCGTCGGCGTACGGCCGAGGCACAACGCCGGCCTCGATGCGATTGCATCGTCTGAAAGCTATCAGCATCGCGTTGGCGGGCAGTGCGCTTGTCTCGCCTGTAGCCTACGCCCTCGATTTTGCTGAGGCACGCCTTATCGCGGAGCAGCAGAGCCCACGCATAAGCGCGCAGCAGTTGCAGGTCAACGTCGCCGAATCCGTGCAGAAGGCAGCAGGCTCGCTGCCCGATGCCAAGCTCTCGCTCGGCATCGAAAACTACCCCATCAGCGGCATGGATCGCTGGAGCATGACGCGCGAATCCATGACGATGCAGCGCCTGGCGCTCATGCAGGAAGTGCCCAACAGGGCCAAGCGCGACGCCCAGGTCGCCAGTGCGCAGGCGCGTGTGGATCGAGAGCGCGCGGCGCTGGTTTTGCAGCGATTGCAGATCCGCCAGGAACTCAGCCTGGCGTGGATCGCCGCGCAGGCGGTGGAGCAACGGGAGATACTGCTGACGGAACTGCTCGCGGAGAACCAGCGCCTGCAAGACAGTCTCCCCGCTCGCGTCGCCGGCGGCACGGCCCAGGCTGGCGACCTGTTGGTCGCGCAACAGGAGGCGCTGACACTCACGGACCGCCGTGACGATCTACAGCGGGACCGGGCCAAGGCCAGGGCCGCATTGCGGCGCTGGGTGGGCTCCAGGGCCGACGAAGCACTGCAAGGCGATCCAGGCCCGCTCACTCGACCCGTCGCGCAACTGCGCACAGAACTGGCGAATCACGCGGAGCTTGAACTCTATCCGGCGATGCAAAGCATGGCCCGGGCCGAGTCCCGCGAAGCCCAATCAGAGACCCGCGGCGATTGGGCCTGGGAGATTGCCTATAGCCGGCGTGATCGCCGATGGGGCGACATGGTGTCATTCCAGGTGACATTCGATCTGCCATGGCAGAAGGATCGACGCCAAGTGCCCATGATCGAGGCAAAACGGCACGAGTTGGAGCGTCTGGACGCCGAACGCGAAGACGTGGCGCGGCGGCATTTGCAGGAGTTGGACGACAGCGCCGCCGAACTCCAAGCGTTGAACAGCCAGATCGACCGCCTGCAGACCGCCGGCTTGCAGCTGGTACGGAACCGAGCGGCGCTTGCGCTGAGCAACTACCGATCCGCCAAGGGGGACCTGAGCGCTGTGCTCAGTGCACGCGCCCAGGTGCTGGAGACGCGCATGCGTCTGATCGACCTCGGAGCGCAGCGCGACAGCCTCGTCGCCCGACTGAACAGCCTGATCGCGGACTGAGTGGAGACCCTCGCCATGAATACCTCTTCGAGAAACATCCTTGCCGGCTTGACGCTGATTGCTGCCGGTATTGCCGTTGGATGGAGCGTCGCCCAATGGCGCGCCGGCCACCTCAGCGGCTCCGCCGCTGCCACCATTGCAAGTGCTCCGACCGAGCGCAAGGTGCTGTATTGGTACGACCCGATGGTGCCGACCCAGAAGTTCGACAAGCCCGGCAAATCGCCCTACATGGACATGGAGTTGATGCCGAAGTACGCAGATGAAGACACTCAGGACAGCACGGGCCTGAGCGTGTCGGCGCAAGCGGTGCAAGCCCTGGGCCTGCGTATAGCCGAAGTCGTGCAGGGCAAGATCGGCGCAGATGTGAACGTCGTGGGCACCGTGCTGCTCAACGACCGCGACGTCAGCATCGTGCAGGCGCGGACCGCTGGCTTCGTCGAGCGTGTCTACGCACGGGCTGCGGGCGACGTGATCGCAGCAGGGGCACCGCTGGCTGACCTATTGCTGCCGGAGTGGATCGCCGCACAGCGCGAGTTTCTCTCGGTTCGCGCGCTGGGCGACACATCTTTGACCGCAGCAGCCCGCCAACGGCTGCTGCTGCTCGGCATGCCGCACGCCCTGATCGCCCAGGTGGAGCGTACAGGCGAGCCCAAGGGGCTGTACACGGTCACAACACCTCAAGGCGGCTTGGTGGCCGAGCTGATGGTGCGCCAGGGCATGACGGTTGCCGCCGGGGAAAGCCTGGCCCGGGTGAATGGCTTGGCCACGGTGTGGATCGAAGCAGCTGTCCCTGAAGCACAAAGCGGGCCATTGCAGGTCGGCCAAACGGCGCAGGTCCGGCTGGCGGCGTTTCCCGGTGAAGTGCTCCAGGCGCGCATCGTGAGCATCCTGCCCGAAGCCAACCGCGAAACCCGTACGGTGCGAGTGCGGCTTGAAATGGCCAATCCCGGCCAGCGCCTGAAGGCCGGCATGTCTGGCCAGATCGCACTCGAAGGCAACGAACAGCCCGCGCTGCTTGTTCCCAGCGAGGCGGTCATCCGCACCGGCAAGCGCGCACTGGCCTATGTGGTCGATGGACCCGGCAAGTTCCATCCCGTGGAGGTCCAGGTGGGCGCGGAGGTAGGCGATCAACTGGTGGTCAACGGCGGGCTCGCGGCGGGACAGCAGGTCGTGGCCTCGGCGCAGTTCCTGATCGACTCGGAAGCCAGCCTGCGGGGCGTGCTGCCTGCAGGTGCCGCGGCGTCCGCGCCTGCATCGGCGCACAACGGGCACGGCACCTCGTCGCCACCGGCCGCGGCCACCAACGCTTTCGTGGTGCGCGGCGTGATCGAGGAGATGTCGCCCACCGAGCTGACGCTGGCGCACGAGGCCGTGCCAGCCCTCCAATGGCCGGCCATGACCATGGGCTTCAAGCTGAGCAGCCCGCAGCTCGCCGCGGGTCTTTCGGTTCGGCAGCAGGTGCGATTCACCTTCTCCAAGCAAGGTGAGGACTACGTGATCACCGCCATCGAAAAGGTGCAGCCATGATCGCCAAACTGATTCGATGGTCGGTGGCCAATCGCTTCCTGGTGCTGCTGGCCACCGCCATGCTCACGGCATGGGGCGTGTGGGGCGTTCGCAGCACGCCCGTGGATGCGCTGCCGGACTTGTCAGACGTGCAGGTCATCATTCGCACCAACTACCCAGGACAGGCGCCGCAGATCGTCGAGAACCAGGTCACCTACCCGTTGGCCACCACCATGCTGTCGGTGCCAGGGGCCAAGACCGTGCGCGGCTTCTCGTTCTTTGGCGACTCGTTCGTCTATGTCTTGTTCGAGGACGGAACCGACCTGTACTGGGCCCGCTCACGGGTACTGGAATACCTGAACCAGGTCCAGGGCCGATTGCCCGCCACGGCGAAGCCGGCCCTGGGTCCGGACGCCACAGGCGTCGGCTGGATCTTCCAGTACGCGCTCGTGGATCGCACGGGCAAGAACGATCTGGCGCAACTGCGTGCGTTGCAGGACTGGTTCCTGAAGTTCGAACTCAAGAGCCTGCCCAACGTGGCCGAAGTGGCATCGGTGGGGGGCATGGTCAAGCAGTACCAGGTCGTGCTCGACCCGATCAAGTTGGCGTCCCATGGCCTCAGTCAGGCTCAAGTCCGCGATGCCCTGATGGGGGCCAACCAGGAGACCGGCGGCTCCGTCCTGGAATTGTCAGGCGCGGAGTACATGGTCCGCGCGAGCGGCTACCTCAAGACCCTGGACGAGTTCCGGGAGATCCCCTTGACGGCACGCGGCGGTGTGCCGGTGCGGCTGGGGGATGTGGCTACGCTCCAGATAGGCCCGGAGATGCGGCGTGGCATTGCCGAACTCGACGGAGAAGGCGAGGTCGCCGGCGGCGTGGTGGTGCTGCGCTCCGGCAAGAATGCCCAGGAGACGATCGCTGCCGTCAAGGCCAAGCTCGCGGAGCTGCAGGGCAGCCTGCCGCCGGGCGTCGAGATCGTCACCACCTACGACCGCAGCGCGCTGATCGAGCGGGCCATTCGCAATCTCACGACCAAGCTGGGCGAAGAGTTTCTGGTGGTGGCGCTGGTCTGCGCACTGTTCCTTTGGCATCTTCGTTCTGCGCTGGTGGCCATCATCTCGCTACCGCTGGGCGTGATGACGGCGTTCCTGGTCATGCGCTACCAGGGCATCAACGCCAACATCATGTCGCTGGGGGGGATTGCCATCGCCGTGGGGGCGATGGTCGATGCAGCGGTGGTGATGATCGAGAACGCCCACAAGAAGCTGGAGGCTTGGCAGCACGCGCACCCGGATCAACGGCTGCAGGGCAAGGAACGGTGGGACGTGATCACACAGGCCGCGGAGGAAGTCGGTCCTGCGCTCTTCTTCTCGCTGCTCATCATCACGCTCTCGTTCATCCCGGTCTTCACCCTAGAAGCGCAGGAAGGCCGGCTGTTCGGCCCGCTGGCGTTCACCAAGACCTACGCGATGGCCGCGGCCGCAGGGCTGTCAGTGACGCTGATTCCCGTACTCATGGGCTACTGGATTCGCGGGCGTATCCCGGATGAGCAGAAGAACCCCATCACCCGCATCCTGATTGCAGCCTACCGGCCAGCACTGGAGTGGGTACTGCGCCGGCCCAAGGCGACGCTGCTGATCGCCGTGCTGGCCTTGGCGACCACGGCCTGGCCCTTGGCGCGGCTCGGCGGTGAGTTTCTGCCGAGGTTGGACGAAGGGGACCTGCTCTACATGCCCTCGGCCCTGCCGGGACTCTCGGCGCAGCGCGCCACGGAGTTGCTGCAGCTGAGCAACCGCATGATCAAGACCGTACCTGAAGTGGACAAGGTGTTCGGCAAGGCAGGACGGGCCGAAACTGCGACCGATCCGGCGCCCCTGGAGATGTTCGAGACCACGGTGAAGCTCAAGCCCAGGGAACAATGGCGTCCAGGCATGACGCCCGAGAAGCTCGTGGAAGAGCTGGATCGTGCCGTGAAGATCCCGGGTCTGTCCAATATCTGGATTCCCCCTATCCGCAATCGCATCGATATGCTGGCTACCGGCATCAAGAGCCCGATCGGGGTGAAGGTGACCGGCAACGACCTGGGCGTGATCGATCGCATCGCTGCAGAGGTCGAGCAGGTCGCCAAGGGCATTCCCGGCGTGACGTCGTCACTCGCGGAGCGCTTGACGGGCGGGCGCTACGTGGATGTTCAGATCGACCGCGTAGCCGCCGGTCGCTACGGCCTGAACATCGCCGATGTCCAGGCGGTCATCGCCGGCGCGGTGGGTGGCGAAAACGTCTCGGAAACGGTCGAGGGGCTTGCCCGCTTTCCGATCAATCTGCGCTACGCGCGAGAATGGCGTGATTCACCACAACGGCTGGCAGAACTACCCATCTTCACGCCGATGGGTCAGCAGATCACGTTGGGGACCGTGGCACGCATCGCGATCACCGATGGGCCGCCCATGCTCAAGAGCGAGAACGCACGGCCCTCCGGTTGGGTCTATGTCGATGTGCGCGGCCGTGATCTAGCCTCGGTGGCCAACGAACTGCGCGATGCCATCGGGCAGCAGGTCAAGCTGGAGCCGGGTGTGAGCATCACCTACTCCGGGCAGTTCGAATACATGGAGCGGGCCAATGCACGCCTGAAGGTTGTGGTGCCTGCCACCCTGTTGATCATCTTCGTTCTGTTGTACCTGACCTTCGCGCGTGTGGACGAAGCGGGCTTGATCATGGCGACCTTGCCCTTCGCGCTCACGGGGGGCATCTGGTTCTTGTACCTGCTGAATTACAACCTGTCCATCGCCACCGGCGTGGGATTCATTGCGCTGGCAGGTGTGGCGGCGGAGTTCGGCGTGGTGATGCTCATCTATTTGAAGCAGGCCTTGGCGGAACGTTGCCCCGATGGGCGCAACCCAACGCGAGAAGAACTGCTCGATGCGATCCGGGAAGGGGCGGTGCTTCGCGTGCGCCCAAAAGCGATGACCGTCGCGGTCATCCTGGCGGGCCTAGTACCCATTGTCTGGAGCAGCGGTACGGGCTCGGAGGTCATGAGTCGCATCGCAGCCCCGATGCTTGGTGGGATGGTGACCGCACCACTGCTGTCGTTGTTCGTGATTCCTGCTGCGTACGTGCTGATGCGCAGGCCGCCCAGGGAGCGTGTCTGATTGCGTGAGCATTGACGCCTCGCTGCACCGAGCGATTTGATGACGTGGCCCATGTGGCCGGCGGCAGGGGCACGCCGCTGGCCCTGAGCCGCCGGACGTAAATTCATGTGTCTATACGACGTGCAGCCATACCGACTCCAAAAGCGGGCGTTACTGGGAGTTCTCTTCAGCGAACCTTCCAAATGCAGGAAGGTCGAAGCTTGTTGGAATGTCGTACAGGAACGGTGCGTCAATGCTCTTTCGCCAATTCCGGCTAAGGTAGGGACCACGGTCCCAAGTCCAGTCTCTTCGGCTTCGCATTACCGATCCGTCACCTCGTAGGATGTGGCCTTGCCCCCGCATAACCGGACACGGTCTATACGCTGGCTGACGCGCTCCCGGTCTGGGCGATTCGCTGTTGATGTTGCCTGAATTCTCTGGGTGACCGCATTCTCAGGCTCGAAGGCGAATGCACATTGTTGAAGTGCTCGAAGGCCAAGTGCAACTGCGCCATGACCGTTGTGGCGTCCGCTAAGTTTATGCGGCTGACGTAGTCGCACTTGAAGGTGTTGATGAAGCTCTCGGCCATGCCGTTGCTTTGCGCGCTGCACGACGGCGTGGTCACTGGCTTGAGGCCAAGGGGCCGAGCAATCGCGCGCGTGTGACCGGCGATGTACGCACCGCCGTTGTCCGTCAGGAGCTCCTGGCGCGGGCTCGCGCTGCGGGCGCAAAGGTCATCCATGTCGTCCATGATGGGGGCCGGGGCTCGCCTTACGACCTCGCCGCCGAGACCGGGCAGATCCATCCCGCCGTTGCATCGCTAGCCGACAAACCCGTCGTAGTCAAGACGGCGCCCAATGCCATCTTCAACACCGACCTGGGCAAGCGCCTGGACGTGGTTGGCGACAAGCAGGTCATCGTCATCTGGTTCATGACCCACATGTGCGTGACCTTCACCGCCGATGGCGCTTTTCCTGCGTGGCAATCAGCCGACCGTCGTGGCGGACGCTTGCGCGACGCGGCCGATCCGCACCGACGCTGTGTATGTGCCAGCCGAGATGCTGCACGAGGCCGCACTGGCGACGATTGCCGACCTCTACGCGGTCGTGGTGCGCTTGGGCGCGTCGTTGAAATAAGGCGAAATGCAGCAGGCCATAGACAGGCACCTGCCGCTGGCCATTGTGCTGCCGCACTTCGTATTACGCCGTCTCAAGCACCGCGGCGCTGTCTACCAGTCGCCGAACGCTCTGCTGCACGTCCTCGCGGATAGGCTTCGGCGGCAGGCCAGCCGTCTGTTGGCGGGTACCCGCGATGATGCGGACGACCAGGCCCAGATTCCCCGGCGTCACGATGTCGACGGCAGGGCGCCCCCCCAAGTCAGGGTGCGGCTGCGTCAGCATGCGATACAGGTCCCAGGAATCCGCCTGCGGGCATTGGTTCATGAGCACCTGGGCCAGCTTGTGCTTGAGCGGCACCAGTTGCCAATCGGGAACTCGCTGCCCCCGGTTGCCCAGGCTGATGGAGAGCAGCTTGCCGGCCTTCAACTCGCGGTTGACCTGGTCCTTGGACTTTCCGGCCAGCTTGCCGAACAAGGGCACCGGCAGACTGCTCGGCGATTCGTAGATGGCCAGCATTTCCTCACGCTCGCGCTGGATGGCGGACACCTCGGGTTCCGGCGCATGCGTCGGAGGCGGTGGCACCTGCGACAGCCGCTGGAAGGTGATTCCCGCGTCGTTTGGCGTCACGACAATGGGGGAGGCCACCACGGGCGGAACGGGAGTCGCAGAAGAGGCTGCAGCGATGTCGTCGGGGTTGTCCTCCCCTGCGATGGCCGGCACGCCCTCGATATGGATGGTGAGGTGGGCACTGGCCGCTTCGACCTGGCCCTGTTCGAGCAAGTCGAGGCGATCTGCCCAGTCCTGCATCATCCGGCGGCGCGGCTCGACGTACTTGGCGTGGTTGTAGGCCGAACTCACCTTGTTCGGGTCCGAGTGCGAAAGCTGCGCGTCCACCCAAATCTTGGGATAGCCGATCTCGTTTAGCGCCGTCGAGATGGTTCCGCGGATGCCGTGCCCGGTCAGTTGATCCTCGTAGCCCATCCGCTTCAAGGCTGCGTTGAGGGTGTTCTCGCTGATGCGCTTCTTGAGTTCGCTGCGGTGCGTGAGCAGATGGATCTGGGCCGGCCTCATCACACCCAACAGGTAGCGCACGATCTCGATGGCCTGGACGGAGAGCGGCACGATGTAGGGCGGCACGTCCTGCGGGCGCTTACCGGCCTTGCGCATCTCGTCCTGGAGTTGCTTGACGATCTGCGGCGGGATGATCCACAGGCCACGGTCGAGGTCGAACTGGTCCGGGGTCGCCAGCCGCAGTTCGCCGGTGCGCACGCCGGTCAGGAACAGTAGCCGGATGCCGAGCTGAGTCTGCCAACCACGAGGGTTGTAGAGCCTGAGCTTCTGCAGGAATTCGGGAAGCGCCGGGAGATGCAGGTAGGGGTTGTGGTTCACAGGGGGCTTGGGCTCGGCCACCACGTCCAGGTCGGAGGCCGGATTGGCTTCCAGCCCCTCCACGATGACAAGGGCATAGCGGAACAACTGCCCCAGCCAGGTGCGGACCTTTTCAGCAGTGGTGAACGCCTTGCGCTCCTCGATCCTCGCCAGGACGCCCAGGAGCTGGGGCCGGCGAATGTCGTAGATCGACATCTGCTTGAGGCTGGGCAGCACGTCCTTGTTGAAGATCCGCAGGATCTGCGACAGCGTGCTGTTCCTGCCTTCCTTGATTTCCTTGCGGCGATGCTCGACCCACGCATCGAAGACGGCCTTGAAGGTGTAGTCGGCCGCCAGCTTGACCGCGTGTCGCTTCTGTTTGCGATCTGTATGGGGGTTGATGCCCTTGGCCAGGAGCGCGCGGGCTTCATCGCGCAAGGCGCGCGCTTCGCGCAGTCCGATCTCGGGGTAGTTCCCGAGGGAGATGCGCTTTTGCTTACCGAGCCAGTAGTAGCGCAAGTGCCAGAACTTGCCGCCAGTGGGGGCAACCACCAAGCCGAGGCCATCGGTATCGGGGATGCTGTGGGTTTTTTCGGCAGCCTTGGCTTGCCGCACGGTCAGATCAGAGAGTGCCATCATCAAGCTCCTAAGTCGTGAGACTTAGGCTCGATGCTGCTGGTCATCCCGATCCAACCCCAGCAACAACCCGGAACCGGCACCACCCGCATTCTTTGGCCTTGTTTTTGGCCTCAAAAACGCTGGCTGTCGGTGGATTTCCGTGGCTTTTGCTGGAATGAAAAAAGGAGCCGAAGCTCCTCTTTTCAATGACTTACAGACATCAATGGAAGTCTGCAGATCATAAATTGGAGCGGGAAACGAGTCTCGAACTCGCGACCTCAACCTTGGCAAGGTTGCGCTCTACCAACTGAGCTATTCCCGCATTTTCGCCGCCGTTCGCACCGCCCAAAAACCGGCGCGCATAGCGAAGAAGCGAGACTATACACTATTTTTTTTCTTCGTTGTCACACGGCGTCGGCGCCCCCCCCCTTCAGATCGCCGCCAGCAGCGTCTCCCTGGCTGCCGCGAGCCGTTCGTCGTCAAGGAATGCCGTCGCCTGCAGCGGCAGGAAATGCAGAGAGGTCAAGCCTATGCAACCGAGCGCGGCCCGCAGGTAGGGAGTAAGGAAATCCGGCTGGTTGGCGCCCTCGCCCGTGAACACGCCCCCGGAGGCAATGCCGATGAATACGGGCCGGTCTCGCAACAGGCCCGCCTTTCCCGTGCGCGAGGACGAAAACGTACGGCCGATGCGCAGGATCTGGTCGATCCACGCCTTGAGCACCGATGGCACCGTGAAGTTGTTCATCGGCGTGCCGATGACCAGGATGTCGGCCGCCTCCACTTCCTGGATCAGTTGCTCCGACAGGCGCATCGCGCCATTCGCCAGCCCCGCCGCCATGGCCCCGGGGGACGACAGCGCGGTCGCGTAGCCGGGCTCGGCGTGCGGCAGTGGCTCCATGCCCAGATCGCGGCGCACCACGATCGCATCGGGATGCTTGGCGCGCATGCGAGCGACGATGGCGGCCGAGAGCCGGCGGCTGTGCGACGCGGATCTCGGGCTGCAATCGACATGCAGTATTTTTTTCATGGTCCGCCCTGCCGCCCTCTATTGCCGCATGCCGATCGCCAACCGGTTGAATGCGCTCATCAGGGCGATGGCAAAGCAAAGGTCGGCGATCTCGGCGTCGCTGAAGTGCTGCTTGAGCGGCTCGTAGTCTTCGTCCGGGGCATGTGTCCGGTCCACGTGCGTGAGCGACTCCGTCCAGGCCAGCACCGCGCGTTCGCGCTCGGTGAAATGGCCGCTCACGCGCCAGCCGGCCAGGGCATCCAGCCTGGCCTCGGGCATGCCGCCGGCGCGCAGTGCTTTCGCGTGCATTTCCAGGCAGAAGGCGCAGCCGTTGATCTGGGACATGCGCAGCCAGACCAGGTCGATCAACGGTTTGCCGAGGCTGCTTTTCTCCAGCGCCTTCTTGGTGGCAATCAGCCCCTGGTAGGCTTCGGGAGAAAGCGTCCAATAGGACAGGCGAAGAGTGCTCATGGAAGATCTCCAATAGGGAAAAAGGAAGAAGGACGGCGCGGCGTCCGCCCTGGCGCGACCTATAGCGGCTGGCAGAAGTGCATGCCCTTGGACAGGAGCCCATTGCGGAAATAGAACCGCTGCCCCAGCGCGTTGCCCAGCCCCGTGTCGAGCACGAAATGCGCGCACGCCTGTCGCCGCGCTTCGTCGCGCACGGCCTCGATCAATTGGCCTCCCACGCCGTGGCGCCGGGCATCCGCCGTCACCACCAGGTCGTCGACATAGAGGAAACGGCCATAGATCAGGTTCTCCTGCATGCGATAGCCCGCCAGCCCCTTGACCTCGCCGCCCTGCCACGCGGCTAGCAGGCGATATCCCTGCTCGCCCTGGCGCCGCGCCTGCGCGGCGAAGGCGGCGGCATCGGCCAGGTGCGGACGCAGTTCGCGCATGACGGGAAAACCGGCCTGGTAGTCCTGGTCGCTTTCCAGGAGGCTCAATCGAAACGTGCTCATGGGGATGTCCTTGTCGTACAGCCACCAATTTAGGAGAATCATGTCCTATGGAATAGGTGCAAGAATTGAATAAATGAGTGGGACATCGAACATGGACCTGCTGCACCTCAAGCCGAGCCGGGAACAGGGTGCGCCGATCTACCTCCAGTTGTACCGGCGCTACCAGGAGGCGATAGCAAGCGGCAGGCTGCAACCAGGGGACCGGGTACCGTCGGTGCGCAGCCTCGCCAGCGAGCTGGGCCTGGCGCGCGGCACGGTCGAAGTGGCCTACCAGATGCTGGTCGGCGAAGGCTATTTCGTGGCGCGCGGCGCCGCCGGCACGGTCGTCTCCCCGCGGCTGGGAAACCTGGTCGATCCGGGCCGGGCCAAGGCGTCGGCGCCGTCACACGCTCCCTCCCCCCGTCCGCGCGCCCTGGACCATCGCATGCTGCCGTTCCAACTCGGCGTGCCTGCGCTGGATGCGTTTCCCCGCAAGACCTGGACGCGCCTGGCCGGGCGCACCGTGCGCACCCTGGAAACCGTGGCGATGACCCATCCCGACCCGGCAGGCTACGACCCGCTACGCCGCGCCATTGCCACTTATCTGGGCATTTCGCGCGGCATCGCCTGTGCGCCCGAGCAGGTATTCGTGACGGCGGGCTACCGGGGCGCGCTGGAACTGGTGCGTCGCACCCTGCTGCAGGCGGGAGACCTGGGCTGGTACGAGGACCCCGGATATATCTTCGCCCGGCAATTCCTGGAACGCGCGGGCATGCGGCTGGCGCCGGTGCCCGTCGACGAAGAAGGACTGGACGTGCGCATCGGCCTGCAACGCGCCGCCGATGCGCGGTTCGCGGTAGTGACGCCCACCCACCAAAGCCCGACCGGCGTGGCGCTTTCGCTGCCCCGCCGGCTGGAACTGCTCGAATGGGCCCATCGCCGTCGCGCGTGGATCATCGAGGACGACTACGACAGCGAATTCCGCTACCACGGCCGGCCCCTGCCGGCGCTCAAGAGCCTGGACCGCAACGGGCGGGTGCTTTATACCGGCACCTTCAGCAAAGTGCTGTTCCCCGGACTGCGGCTGGCCTATCTGGTCGTGCCCGCGTCCCAGGCAGACAAGTTCAGGGACATGGTGGACCACCTGCCCGACCCGGGTTCGGTCCTGCCCCAGGCCATGGTGGCCGATTTCATGGAACAGGGCCACTTCGCCCGGCACCTGCGCAAGATGCGCCCCCTGTACGCGGCCAGGCGCGGCTATCTGGCCGATGCGCTGGCGGAGCTGGCGGGAGGCCGCCTGCACGTCCAGCAGCAGGCGGGCGGCATCCATATACTGGCTCATCTGCTCCCCCGGCAAAGCGACAGGAAGCTGGCCATGGCCGCCCAGGACGAGGGGCTTGCCGTCCAGGCGCTGAACGATTGGCGGATGCGCAAGTCCCCGCAAGGGGGCTTGTTGATGGGGTTCGCCAATTTCGCCACGGCCGGGGAGGCCGCGGCGGCGGTCGGGCGGCTGGCGGCGATACTCGAGAACCCGGGCCGCACCTAGGGCCGCCAAGGGTTGCCCGCGTCCTACGGCAACCGGATGCCGCTGCCTCTTATCGTCACCACCTCTCCGAACTCCCTACCCTGCTCGACGTTGGCTTGCACGTCCGGCCACGACCTTTGCGCGCTGGTGACCGCCGCGGCGGCTTTCGGATCCAGCTCGGTCGGCCGCGGCGACGCGGGCCGGATATCGGCCGACAGCCGTGGCGTTGGCTGAATCAGCGTGTAATTCGAGGCATCCGCGCCGCCCAGTCCGAAGCTGCCCTGCAGCGTCACCGGCTTGCCGGCGCCCGGCTCGGCATCGGCGAACGAGGCCGTCACTCCACGCCCGTCCAGCGCCACGTCGTCGCCCGCCACCACCCCCGACAAGGTTGCGCCCGTCCACGTGGCCGTGGTGGTGCCGTCGTAGGTCTTGTCGTCGGCCGCCACGCCCGCAACGGCCAGCGCCTTGGGCGTTATCGTGTAATCGCCCCCCACGAAACTTATGTCATAGCCCTGCTGGCCGGAATACAGGCCGGACACGCCCAACGTGCGGTTGCCCGCGTTCTTGCCGTCCAGCGCATAGACGGCCGTGCCATCCAGGACCGCCGAGTCGATCGACTGGGTATAGGACCAGCTGGCCGATGTATTGCCATCGTAGACCTTGCTGCCGCCATCGGCCGCGGTCACCGTGATCGACGTCAGGAAGGCTCGCAACAAAGGCGTGGTGCTGCCCTCGTAAATGCGCCAGGCCGTGTCCTCGCCGCCCCGGTCGGAAATATTCCAGCCGGTCTCGGTGAACGTGGAGAGCTGCCGCAGCTCGTCCAGCCGCTTGCCTGTCGCGCCCTCGGGATTGCCCCCTCCCGGTCCGTTGTTGATCGGGTTGCCGCCGGCATCGGTGGTGGCGTAGAAGCTGCGGACGATCGTGCCGTCGTTCATGCCCACCAAACCGCCGCGGGCGCCGGTGCCCGTTACCTGGCCCGTCGCATAGGTCTCGGCGATCGCTCCGTTCGAGTTGCGGCCCACCAGGCCGCCGGTGTTGTCGCCGCCCGTCACGGTGCTTGCCGTATAGGCGTTGGCGATCGTGCCGTTCAAGTTATGGCCGACCAGCCCGCCCGTATCGTCGCCGCCCGCCACCGCCCCGGTCGCATAGACGTTGGCGATGGCGCCCTGATTGACGCCTGCCAAGGCGCCGGTATGGCGGCCGCCCGCCACGATGGCATCGGCCAGGCCCAGGTTGCGCACGGCGCTGCCGCTGCCCAGATGGCCGAACAGGCCGACGTAGTCGGCCGTCCGATCGATCCGCAGGCCGCTGATGACGTAGCCCCGCCCGTCGAAAGTGCCGGTGAAGGCCGCGGCGGGGCCTTCGCCGCCATGGGCGCCGATCGGATTGAACCCCTGGCTGCTCCACATGCCCGATGCGCGCGAGCCGTCGGCCACGGACATATCGATGTCGCCGGCCAGCGTGTAACGGGCCGACAAATCCAGGTCCACCAACTGCAACTGGTGGGCGTTGCCGATGGTGGTGGCGTATTCGAACATCAGGAAGGGACGGGTCGAGCCCTCCGCCATGTACCAGTCGTTGCCGAAGCGGAAGGTCCCGTAGCTGGCCTGGCTGAAGGCATCCGCCGTGCGCAGGCCGACGGGTCCGGTACCGACCGAGGAGCCGGAGCAACCGGCTCCGCCGCAACCCTGCGCCTGGCCGGTGGTGTCCATGTCCCAATAACCGCCGATGACGGTCAGGTAGTTGGTGTCTCCGCTCAGGCCGCCGGTGACCCCGCCTGTCACCTTGCCGGTGGCGTACGAATACCATATGGTGCCGTGCTGATAGCTGCCCACCAACCCGCCCGCGGCGGACGCCCCGGTGACGTCGCCGGTCGCGTAGCTGTACCACGACGAGAACGATTCGAAGGCCCCAACCAGTCCGCCGGCATTGCCGCCCCGGACGTTGCCGCTCGCATAGGCGTACCGAAGGGCCGAATTCGCGCCAGCCCCGATCAATCCGCCGACATTGCCGCTGCCTTCGACGTCGCCGGTGGCATACAGATGATCGGCGCTGTAAAAGAGGTAACCGATCAGCCCGCCGACGTTGTCCACGCCGCGTACGTTGCCGGTGGAATAGGCATGGGATACCAGGCCGCCACTGGAGTACCCCACCAGGGCGCCCGTATTGTTGCGACCATACGTCGAGCCGCCCCTCAGGCCCACGTTGCGGACGATGCTGTCCCTGATGATGTAGCCGAACAAACCCACGTTGTCGGTAGCGGGACGATTGATGGTCAGTCCGTCGATCGTGTGGCCCAGCCCATCGAAAACGCCACTGAAACCGAGGCTGCCGTCATTGGTTCCAATAGGAGAGAAGCCGGAGAAACCGCCGCTGCCGTCCGGGTTCCAGCCCGCCGTGGCGCTGGCGTCGATGTCGCGGCCCAGCGCGTAGTGGCCGTCCAGGCCGCCGCCGATGCCCTGCAACTGGGACAGGCTGGCGACGATGGTGTAGGGCGTGCCCTTGATGCTCAGGCTGTTGCCGGTGCCGGTGAAATCCACCCGGCCGAGGCCCGGCATGACGTTCATCGTGCCCGCGGCGACGGCCGTATCGGAACCATTGGCGGTAGCCGGATTCAGCGCCAGGCCGGCGGTGCCGCCGGCGGTCATCGTCGCGTTGATGTTGATGCTATTGGCAGCGGTCAGCGTCAGGGTATTGGCGCTCCACGCGACCGTGTCGTTGACGTTGAGGTTGCCGGTGCCGGCAGCGGCTCCGGTACTGGATTCGATCGTGACATTGCCGTTGCCCAGTTGGGTGCCCAGCGCGACTCCCGTCATGTCGCCGCCGCTGGCGGCGATGGTGAAATCCACCGGATCGATCAGCCAGGTGCCGTTCCGGCCGCTGGCCGCCTTGGTCGTGATGCGGGCATCGTCGGCGATACCCACCCGCGCCGCGCTGGTTTCGATGAAGCCGCCATCGCCCCCGGCCGATGCGCTGGCGTCGAGCGTGCCGGCCACCTCGATGCGATCCTTTTCCATGCCGCCCAGCAGCACGATCCGGCCGTCTTCCCCCGTGGACAGGGTGCGCGCTTCGGTCACGCCCGTGTGGTTGATGACCGTGGACGTCAGCGCGCCGGCCGAGGCCGCCGTCATGTACACCCGCCCGCCGTCCGCGCGGATCGCGCCTCCCTGCTCGATCAGCGCGTCGATCGCCCCTTCGTCCACCTTGATCTTGACCGGCCCGCCCAGGTCCAGCGTGACCTTGTCTCCCGCGCCCAGCAGCACGTTGCCCTTGCCGGCCTCGATGCGGCCCCGGTTGGCCACGCGCGCCGCCACCAGCGCCACCGTGCCGCCGTCAGCGGCGCGGATCGTGCCCTCGTTGACGACGCCGGCGCCGCTGCGGCCTTGCAGGACGTATTTGCCGTCCTGCTCGGCGATGGCGTGCGTGGTGGCGATCAACCCGCCCACGTCCACCTGGGCGGTGGGGCTGAACACGATGCCATTGGGGTTGGACAGGAAGACCTGCCCATTGGCCTTGAGCGCCCCCTGGATCGAACTGACGTCGCTGCCCGTGACCCGGTTGACGGCCACCGAGCTCGCGTCCGGCTGCACGAACCGGACCGAATTGCCGCTGCCGATGGAGAAGCTCGTCCAGTCCATCCCCAGCCTGGCGCTGGACTGGGTGATGGTCATGTCCGGGCCGCTTTGGTGGATGACGCCGGCCCCCGAGGTGACCTGCCCGCCCGTGGGTAGCGGGCCCGCCGCCCACGACGGCGCGGCCCCTGCCAGCAAGCCGCCCCCGAGGAATCCCGCCATCAGGCTTGCCTCGGCCAGCCGCCGCAACCGCTGCCCGCCGCGCTTGCCGTGCGACTTCTGGATCTCCGGTACCGCCACCCAGACACCCCTGGCCTCGCTCCATGCCAGGCGATACGTATGGTTCAGGCTTGCGCGTTTCATAGGTCTCTCTCAAAAGCGATAAACCAGGCTGGCCCATGCCAGCGGCCGCGCGTCACGCGTATCGGATCGCGGCTTGCCCCCGTGCGTGCGCCAGGCCAGGCTCACGTCCACCGTCCACGCCTTCTGCACGGTCGCCCGCAAGCCGAAGCCCGCGCCCGACAACGTCCGGGTGTTCTCGCCCGGCGCCCAAGGATCCTGGTTGACCTTGACCCGGCCTATGTCGAAGAAACCGTAGGGCGTGACGTTGCCGATCGGATAGCGCAGCTCGGTCTGCAGCAGCCAGCCCGAATCGCCGTAGCCTTCGCCGAGCGGATACGCCCGCACCCCGCCCTGCCCCCCCAGCCCGAAGCTTTCTGACGAATGCAGGTTCTTGTTCGCCCACTGCGCCATGAAACGCGCGTACAGGTTGAGGTTCGCCGGCAATTGCTGCAGCCGCGCCACGTCCAGGTTCAACTTGTGGAAATGGCCGTTGCTGCGCGCCGTTGCCTGGTCCACCGCCATCAGGGTCGGCCCCAGGTGCAGCTTGCCCGGCGTCCAGCTCAACTGCCCATAGGTCAGCCCGCCCAGGCCGGCCAGCAGGCTGTCGCGCGCGTCGAAGCGCAGGCTGAACGGCAAGCTGTCGCTGGAGGCCTTGGTACGGCTGTCGGCGGCCTCGATGTCGTCCCTGAGGGTCTTGTGCTAATAGAGCAGTCCGGCGGTCACCCCGCCCCAGGCCGCCCGCCACAGCGGATATGACAGCCCCACCGCGGCGATGTCGGCTCTCCCGGTGGCATTGAGCGACGAGAACTCCTTGCCCAGCTCGTAGCGGGTGTGGGCGAAACGCGCTTCTGCCCGCAAGCCGCTGGTGCCCAGCGGGGCCTCGTAGCCAAGCGCACCCAGCCACATGGTTTCGGTGGTGAGCAAGGCGTCCAGGGTGGCGCGGTCGCCGAAGGTGAACAGGCTGTTGCCCCACAGGCCCAGGCCGGCGCGCCCGGCGCCGGTGTAGCGGTTGCCGTAGTTGTCGACACTGGCCTGGCCGCCCCATTTCCGGGCCATGGCCACGCCGACGTCGAGATCGCCTTCGCCCACGGCCGAGCCCGGCCCCATGACCGGATCGACCGCGACGCCGGGCAGGTCGGACAGCAGGTAGATGCTGCGCTCGAGTTCGCGGCCGCCGATGACCTGGCCGGGCCGCAAGGCCGACAGCCACGGCTGGGCCTGGCCGGCCAGTTCACCCGAGGCCGCGACCCGGCCATAACGCCCTTCCAGCACCTGGATGCGCAAGACGCCGCCCTCCAGTTCCTGGGCCGGAACGAGGGCGCGGGCGAACGGATAGCCGGCACGACGGTAATGATCGGTGATGCGATCCGCCAGGGCCTTCAGGCCGGCCAGATCGTAGCGGCGGCCCGGCGCATCGGCCACCAGCGCCTGGAGTTGCGCGGACGGGATTACGGAATTGCCATCGATGATGATGGAGCTGACGGCAACCTGCGGTCCGCCAGGCGCGGTGGGCTGGACCACGGGCGCATCGAGTCTGAATGCGGGAGGAGTGCCCGGCTGCGGCAGGCGTGGCCGCAGCTCTTGCAAGGTCCGGCCCGCATCGGGCGCCTGCTGGGCTTGGACGGACGCGGCCGGCATGACGGCGGCAAGGCAGGCCGCCAGCGGCAGCGCGGCGGCGATGATGAGATGGCGAGGGATGATGTGCATTGCTTCCGGGAAGCTCCGTGAGGTCCACGCGTGACCACCGCCGGGCTCGGAAACAACGGATTGTGTCCCAGGGGGTTATAGCCATCGGATGATGGTAACCCTTATTTGCAGATGATCTCAAATCCCTTCAATTTACACTGTTCGAACCGAGGAATTTCTGCATATGTGGCTGGAGATGAAAAAAGCGCCATAACTCCCTTTTCCATGACTTACAGACGTCGGTGGCGGTCTGTAGAGCATGAACTTGAGCGAGAGGCGAGTTGCGATCTCAATCTTGGCAAGGTTGCGCTACCATTTGAGCTATTCCCGCGGCACCAGCCTCGACCGATTGCCCGACATCGGCAGCCATCGGGCTAGGGTGCAAACTATACGACTTTCTAACGGACTACAGCGCCCCTGCCCCGCCCTCCTAGAACGCGACCTGCAGCGTAATCTCGCCGCGCGAGCTGCCATGCCCGGAAACATTCGCCGGTAGCGGCATCAGTCGCACACAGGGTCAGGCGTGGTTCGAAAAGCGGCTTGGGCTGGAAAAAATCCAAGGATCGGTGATGAACAAGCAGGCGAAATCGATGAGAAAGCAAGATATTCCGCGCATTGAATCCCTACGAGTGGAAAACTACCGTGCACTACGCAAAGTCGAATTGGATAAGCTGACGCCCATGACCGTATTGCTCGGGCCAAACGGTAGCGGCAAATCGACCATTTTCGACGTCTTCAATTTTTTATCCGAGTGTTTTCAGTTCGGATTGCGGCATGCCTGGGATCGACGCGGTCGAGGCAAGGAACTCAAAACACGTGGAGCCGAAGGTCCAATTGCTTTTGAACTGAAGTATCGCGAGCACCGCACAGCTCCCATCATTACCTACCGATTGGCAATTGACGAAGGAGCGAAAGGGCCGGAGGTTGTCGAAGAGTATTTGCAATGGAAGCGAGGAAGCCATGGACGCCCCTTCCGCTTCCTCGAGTTCGCACGTGGTGAAGGCTCGGCTATCAGCGGAGACATGCCTGACGAAGACGACAAACGCGTACCACAGAAATTGCGAACCCCGGACCTGATCGCGGTCAGCACGCTAGGGCAGTTCTCGGATCACCCGCGCGTAGCCGCGCTACGCGAGTTCATCACCGATTGGTATGTGTCCTACCTGTCCATAGACCAGACACGCAATCAACCAGAAGCAGGACCACAAGAGCGCTTGAGCAAGGGCGGGGAAAATCTGCCAAACGTGATTCAGTATTTGAAAGAGCAATACCCCGACCGCCTGGAGCAGATCTTCGCCGTATTGCGTCAACGCATTCCACGTCTAGAGCGAGTGGAGGCCGAGCCGATGCCGGACGGACGTTTGCTACTACAAATCAAGGACGCACCTTTTGAACAGCCCGTGCTATCCAAGTTTGCGTCGGATGGCACCATGAAAATGCTGGCTTACCTGACTGTACTCTATGATCCCGAACCGCCGCGTTTCATTGGCATCGAGGAACCGGAAAACTTCCTACATCCCCGTTTGTTGCCAGAGTTGGCGGAAGAGTGCAGGGCCGCTGCCGAGCGGTCGCAACTGCTTATCACGAGTCACTCCCCTTTTCTGCTCAATGCCATGCGCGCCGAGGAAGTTCGGGTTCTTTACCGGGATGAGCAAGGATTCACACAAGCGGTCAGGGCCTGCGATATTCCGGGTATTCCTGCGTTCATGAAGGCGGGAGCTACATTGGGATACCTGTGGATGGAAGGTCATTTCGGCCTTGGCGATCCACTAGTGAATCAGGGTGCGCCGCGCCCCGTTAGAAAGGGGCGTGACTGATGCTGGAAAAACTGGTTGTGTTCGTCGAAGAATACTCGATGGAAGTTGCCTTGGAGCAACTGCTGCCAAAGCTACTGGGCGACATCGAGTTCCAGATCATTCGCTTTCAATGCAAAAACGACCTACTCAAGCAGGCCCCCAACCGCTTGAAAGGCTATGCAGCCTGGTTACCCAAAAACTGGCGTCTTCTCATTCTGCTGGATAGAGACGACGACGACTGTATCGCACTGAAATCCGAACTGGAGAACATTGCCGCCACATCCGGCTTGCGAACCAAAACGGCAGAGGGAAATGGGCAGAATTTCCAAGTAATCACCCGGATAGCCATCGAGGAACTAGAGGCGTGGTTCTTTGGCGATTGGCAAGCGATACAGAAGGCTTATCCACGTGTTTCAGCCACTGTTTCTCAAAAGGCGGGCTTCCGTGATCCCGACGCAATTGCGGGGGGCACCTGGGAAGCCATGGAACGGGTTCTCAAGAAAGCCGGCTACTTCAGTACTGGACTGCGCAAAGTAGAACTGGCACGCAGTGTCGCCATACACATGGATTGTGAGAAAAATCGTTCACGTAGCTTCCAGGCTTTCACTGAAGCCGTTACCGCAGCCATGGCGTAAAGTTATCGACAAAATGTGGAGAGAAGAATGCCGAAGTGGGAAGAGTATCTCGCACGCCTCCCCCCGCGCCAGTTGGACTGCCCCCTGAACAGCGCAATCAGAAATCCACCGTGGCCGACAGCAGCACGGTACGCGGCGCCGCCTGCCGCAGATAGCCCCCCATGCCGACGGC
>NZ_JAOCLR010000045.1:0-34238 GCF_029845405.1 Pigmentiphaga sp. GD03639 | reverse complement strand
AGCGGTGGTGGGGGAACGCTGGCACTGGCGGGCTCCCATCGTGTCGATACGCGGCCGGATGTGTCGTCATCCCGGTTGCGCCGGATATTGAGGACGGCGGAGGATCTGGAGCGCCAGCTTGACGACCTGGGGATCGGGATCGTCGAGATGTCCGGGCGCGCAGGCGATGTCTTTCTCATGGACATGCGCCTGCTGCACACCCCGTCGATCAATTCGACGCAGCAGGTGCGAATGATGGCGACATCTCGCTGCTTCGTCGATACCTGATGCCGTGCGCCTACTCGATCTTGATATTGGCTTTCTGGATCACCTCGCCCCAGAGCCGATAGTCGTCCTTGATCATCTTCTCGAACGCGGCAGGCGGTCCGCCGAGCTTCTCGGCTCCCAGCGCCGCCAGCCGCTGCTTGAATTCCGGCGTCTCCATCACCTGGTTGATGGCCTGATTCAGTTTGGCGACGATGTTGTCCGGGGTGCCGGTACGCGCCACGATCCCAAACCACGAGTACAACTCAAACCCCTTGATCCCCTGTTCATCCAGCGTGGGAACATCAGGAAACTGAGGCGACCGCTTCAACGCCGTCACGCCCAGCGACCGCAATCGTCCTGACTTCAGCAGCGGCTGCACCGAGAACTCGATGTCGAAATGCACCGGCACGTCGCCCGCGACCAGCGCGACGTTGGCCGGTGCGGAACCCCGGTAGGGAATGTGTTGCATCTCCACCCCGGTAACCTGCTTGAACCGCTCCGCCCCCAGGTGCGGCATGGTGCCCGAGCCGCCCGAACCGTAGTTCATGCGACCGCCTTCGCGCTTGGCCAGGGCGATCAGGTCCTGGATGCCCTTGCCCGGAAAGTCCGGCGCCACGGCCACCTGGTGCGGGCTGCGGAAGACGCCGACCACGGCGCGGAAGTCGCGCACGGGTTCGAAGTTCATGGAGGGGTAGAGCCACTTGCCGGTGGAGATGACGTTGCTGGCCATCAGCAGGGTGTGGCCGTCGGCGGGTTGGCCCAGCACGAATTCGCTGCCGACGATGGCGCCCGCGCCGGGCTTGTTTTCCACGACGACGGGTTGTCCCAGTTCCTTGCCCAGGCCTTCGGCGATGGACCGTGCGGTGGTGTCCGAGGGGCCGCCGGCGGGGAAGGGCACGATGAGCCGGATGGGCTTGCTGGGATAGTCCTGCGCAGCCAGCGCGGGGAAGGCGCCGCCGGCCGTGGTGGCCGTCAGCAAGGCCGTGGCCAGTATCTTGCGTCGCACGATGTTCTGCATGGTTGTCTCCTTTTTCAATCTGGTTCAGGCGGAGCGTGCCTCGACCGCGTTTTCTTCCGCGTTGGCCACCGCCTCGTCGGCCGAGATCAAGGCGCCCTGGCTGCGCAGCACCTGGCGCAGCGTGTCGACGGCCGGGTTTTCCAGCGTGGCCTGGCCGCTGGCCGCGAGGGCGGCGTAGGCGCCGGCTGCATGGCCCAGGCACATGGCGGTGCCCATGTGGCGGGCACCGCCGTTGGCCTCGCGCGTGGCGGAGATGGCCCGGCCGGTCACGACGATGCCTTCGATGGACTGGGGCAGCAGGCAGGCCAGGGGGATCTCGAACGGCGCGGGCGGCATCCACAGGTCGACGCTGGTGCCGCCGGCTTCGTGCAGGTCCATGGGTCCGGCGCCCAGGGCGACGGCGTCGGCAAAGCGTTTGCCGCCGACGATGTCTTCGGTCGTCAGGGTGTGTCGCCCGACGATGCGGCGCGTTTCGCGTATGCCTACGCGTTCGGCGATGCCGGCGAGCACGGATTTCTCGAAGCCCGGAACGTTTTCGCGCAGGAAGGGCACGATGGTCTTGATCTGCTGCCGCCCGATCTGTTCGGCCCGGGTCAGCTGCGCGCCGTCCAGGGCGTCGATGCCGTGGATGCGGCTCATCAGGCAGATGGCGTCGGTGTCGCCGGGCGTGCTGCAGAAGGACAGGCTTTCCCAGGCCAATTGGCCGCGCCGCAGGCCGTCCAGGGCGATGGCGCGCTTGCGTTCGCGCGGGATGGCGCGGAAGGCGCGTACGTCCACGTTGGACATGCGGAACACCAGGGTCAGGGGCTGGCGCTTGTCGCGCAGTTCTGGCTCTTCGCCCACGTACGGGACGCCGGCCGCGGCGGCGATGACGGCATCGCCGGTGGCATCGACCAGCATGCGCGAGCGCAGGGCGCGCCGGCCGGAGACGTTTTCCAGCAACAGGCCGGCCACGCGGCCGTCTTCCATCAGCGGCCCGACGACGCGCGAGTGCAGGAGCACGTCCACGCCGGCTTCGCGCGCCATGTCGTCGGCCACGATCTTGACGACCTCGGGGTTGAAGGGGAAGTTGATGATGGTGACGGGGTTGGCGCTGGCCTCGGCCAGGGTGTAGCGGCGAAAGCCGTCGCTGCCGCCGGCCGCCTCGATGCGCCGGGTGAGTTCGAAGCCTATGCCGCCCACGCAGCGCACGGTGCCGTTGAAGAGGCCGATGTACTGCGCGACCATGCCGGAGGTGGCGGTACCGCCCAGGCAGCCGGCGCGTTCGACCAGCGCGACGCGGGCGCCGCCGCGGGCTGCCGCGACGGCGGCGATCAGGCCGGAGGCGCCGCCGCCCGCGACGATGACGTCGTAGCGGCCTAGTACGGGCGTGTTCAGGGTTTCGGCAATGACCGAAGCATTCATGTCGTGTCTCCTTGCGGATCAGAAGGGCAGCGGCTCGGTCCAGCGCAGCTGCTTGGGGCTCACGCCTTCGCGGATGGCGCGCGCGGCGGCATGGCCGGCCACTTCGCCGGTCTGGCAGCACCAGGGGAAATTGCGCATGACCATGAAGATGGTCTCGAAGGTGAAGGACAGCGAGGCGCCGGTCAGCAGCAGGTTGTCGACTTCCTTGGGCAGGAAGCAGCGGTAGGGCACCTCGAAGCTGTACCTGGCGTACCGGTCCCAGAAGAAGGTCTTGGTCATGGGGCGCGTCACGGCGTCGGGAAAGCGCCTTTGCTCGCGCGCGTCGTCGATGGAGAAGACGTATTCGCCGATGGGGTGACGGCCGTCCCGCACGCCCACGTAGCGGCCGACATGGGAGATGAAGGCGTCCTGGAAGCCCGGCGCGTATTTGCGCAGGAAGGCGGCCTCGGCATCGATCAGCCGGCGCAGTTCGCGCTTGGCGCGGGAGGCGTGCTCGGCATCGTCGTCCATGTGCAGCGCCCATTCGTAGGGCACGTTCTGCCACAGGATGAAGGTGCCCGGGCCCTGGATGGGGCTCATGTCGACGGTCGGATGGCCGATGTAGTGATCGCCGTAGACGCCCTGGTCGGCCAGGCGGGGGCGATAGAGTTCGGGCGGGATGTCGCCGGCCGCGCGGGCCGCATTGATCAGCTTGCTCAGGGCCGGATCGTTTTCGCGCTTCTGGTAGGCGGCGGTCCGCGCGAAATCGATGCCGCTCATGATCCACAGCAGGCCGCCGGGTATGGGGCGCGCCTGGGCGTCCGTGGTCACGGTCTCGGGCTGGCGTCCGCCGCCGCGCACGTAGGGGGCGCCGGCGCGCGCCACGACTTCGGCGGTGCCGCTGCCTTCCACGAAGATTCGGCCCTGGATCGCCTGGCGGCCTTGCACGGTTTCGATGATGGCGTGGGTAATGCGGCGTTGCCCGCCGTCGGGCTGCATCTCGACGTCCACGAAGGCGGCGCCGTAGATGGCGTGCACGCCGGCCTCGTCCAGCATGCGCAGCATGATGTTGCCGGCGGCATCCGGATTGAAGGAAGCGCGGCGGAAGGGCGAGCCCGGCTCCAGGTAGTAGTCGTAGTGGGACAGCGCATTGCCGGCCCAGTCGGGCAGTTCCTTCTCGGTGGCGGTGTAGATGGCGCCTGCCGCCGCGAAGCGCTCCATCAGCTCGGTATGGATGCCGCCTACGCCCGTGTTGGCGGCGCCCTGGAGCCCCGAGGTATGGACGCCGCCGGGCATGTCGAATTTCTCGACGATGATCACGCTGCAACCCTCGCGGCGCGCGCGTAGCGCCGCCGCGAAGCCGCCCGGCCCCGCGCCGATGACGACGACGTCCGCTTCCCCGATGACCGGCACGCCCCGGGCGGTGCGGCCCAGGGGCTGGATGCTACTGCTGTTCAACTCACATTCTCCCTATCGCTATTCGGCGGTGATCTTGTTGTCGACGATCACCGGTTTCCAGCGCGCCAGTTCTTCCTGCATGAAGGCCTTGAATTGCGCGGGCGTGCCCGGCGCGGGCTCCATCAGTTGCTGGCGCAGCAGTTCGACTACCTGGGGCTGGCGCAGCACCTCGCCGATCGCGGCGCTGATGCGTCCGGCCAGCGCGGCGGGCATGCCGCCGGGTGCGACGAACCCCATCCAGGCGCTGCCGACGATGTCCGGGTAGAACTCGCGCAAGGCCGGCACCTCGGGCAGCAGCGCTGCGCGCTCGGCGGTGGAGACCGCGATCGGCACTACCTTGTCGCCGCGCACCTGGGCCATGGTGGCCTGTGCGGGCAGGCAGCCCATCTGCACCTCGTTGGTCATCACGGCGGTGGTGGCCTGCACGGCGCCGGCGTACATTACCGGCACGATCTGCGTGCCGCTCTTGTTGGCGAGCAGCGTCATGACCAGGTGGCCCAGCGAGCCGTTGCCCACGTACGAGTAGTTGTATTTGCCGGGATTCTTCTTCAGGACGTCGATGAGCTCGGGCAGCGTCTTGACGCCCAGTTGCCGGGATGCGATCAACAGGCAGGGCTGGTGCACGCCCAGCGTCAAGGGCGTGAGGTCCTTGGCCGGGTCGTAGGCCATGCGCTTGTAGAGCAGGGGGTTGTGGACCAGCGGGCCGGCGATGCTGACGCCGAAGGTGCTGCCGTCCGGGTGCGCGCGGGCGACCAGCGTGGTGCCTATCATGCCGCCGGCGCCGGGCCGGGAATCGACGATGAAGGGCGTGCCATACTTCTTCTGCAGGCCCTCGGCGACGACCCGCGCCACGGTATCGGTGGTCGTGCCGGCGCTGAAGGGGTTGATCACCGTGGTGGCGCGGCTGGGCCAGTCCTGGGCGGCCAACGCGGTGGCGGTGGCCAGCAGCGCCAGGCAGGCGATGGCTTGTCGTGTTTTTTTCATGGATGTCTCCGGGGAAATCTCAGGCGGGCAGGTTCTGGCGGACGACCTGTTCGCGGCGGAAAAGCGCATAGTCCTGCGCCAGGCGGTGCTGCACTTGCGAGACCGGCACGTCCGAGGGAGGGCGGCTGCCGGCCGCGGCGATGGCGCCCAACGTGCCGACCGCCTGCCCCATCGCCATGGAGGTCGCCATGTGGCGCGCGCCGGCCATGGCCTCGCGGGTCGCGCTCAAGGTGCGGCCGCACACCAGCAGGCCCTCCACGCCTGCGGGCAGCAGCGTGCGCAGCGGTATCTCGAAGGGCTGGGGCGGCGCATACAGGCGGATGCCGGTGCCGCCCGGCTGGTGGCGGTCCATGGGGCCGGCGCCCAGGGCGATGGAGTCCTCGAAGCCGCGAGCCTGCATGATGTCTTCTTCGCTGAGCGTGTATCGCCCTTCGATGCGGCGCGTCTCGCGCACGCCCACGCGTTCGGCGACATCGGCCAGAATGGCGTGCTCGAAGCCGGGGATCTCGCGCCGCAGGAATCCCACGATGCTGGCGATCTGCCGGCGGCCTTCCTGCTCGGCGCGCGACGCGTCGCGGGCATCCAGCGCATCGATGTCCTGGATGCGGCTCATCAGGCAGATGGCGTCGGTGCCGCCGGGCGTGCTGACGAAGGACAGGCTTTCCCAGAACAGTTCGCCGCGCCGCAAGCCATCCAGTACCCGGGCACGGCGTTCGTCGGAAGGCACCGCCCGGAAGCGCGCCACGTCCACGTTCGACAGGCGGAAGGACAGGGTGCAGGGCTGGCGCTCGCCGCCATCGTCCTGGAACGGGACGCCCGCGCTGGCGCATACCAGCGCATCGCCGGAGGCATCCACCACCACCGGCGCGAGCAGGGCCAGGCGACCCTGCACGGACTCGACCGTCACACCGCTGATGGCGCCGTCCCGTACCAGTGCGCGCGCGAAGCTCGTGTGCAGCAGTACCTCCGCGCCCGCTTCGCTGACGGCGCCGTCCAGCACCCATTTGACCGTCTCGGGGTTGAAGGGCAGCACGCGCAGCGGGAACGGCGTGCCGGCTGCCTCGCCCATCACGTAGCGGTGGAAGCCGTCCGAGCCGCCGGCGGCCTGCACGCGCTCGGCCAGCTCGAACGGGATGCCGCCTACCACGCGCGTTTCGCCGTGGAAGAAGGCGACCCATTGCGCCACGAGATTGGCGGTGGCGGCGCCGCCCAGGCAGCCTCCGCGCTCGACCAGCAGCGTGCGCGCGCCGGTGCGCGCCGCGGCGATGGCGGCCACGGTGCCGGAGGCGCCGCCGCCGACGACGATGACGTCATAGCGGCCCGCGACGGGCGTGTTCAGGGTTTCCTGGATGGTGTCGGATTGCGGCATGCATGTCTCCCGGGCGCCCTGTGCGGGTGCCTCCTGTCATGCCGTGCAGTGTTGCGCTCAGCGCCGCTTGCCGCCAGACGGTGTTCTCATATGTGAACACTTTTCGTTTCGATGGGCCTGGACCGATCCGTGGCCGCGGCGATTTCCGCGGCGGCGGCGCGCAGGGCAAGCTCCAGCTTCCGCTTGCGTGTGTCGTCCAGCCGGCTGGCCGGAAGCGCAAGGCCCAAGGCCGCGAGCGCGCGGCCGTGTACGTCCAGGATGGGTACGGCCAGGCCCACGATGCCGACGGTGAACTCGCTGAAGGACCAGGCCACGCCTTCTTCCCGGATCTGGTTCAACTGCCGCCGCAGGACGGTCGTGGAGCGTATGGTCTGCTCGGTGCGCGGTTGCAGCTTGACGCGCTGGAGATAGGCTTCGCGTTCGGCCGGCGGCAGCCACGCAAGCAGCACCTTGCCCGCCGAACTGGCATAGAGCGGCTGCATGACGCCCACGTGCACCGAATACAGCACCGCGTTCGGCGATTGCGCGGAGGCGATGCGTTCGGCCATGTCGTTGCGCAGCACGCTCAGGCCGGCCGACTCCTCGGTATCGCGCATGAGCCGTTGCAGCCAGGGTTCGCTGGCGCGAAGCAGGTCGCGGTTGTGCGCGCCGCGGCGCGCGAGCGCGTAGGCACCTTCGCCCAGCTGGAACTGCTGCGTGTCCTGCAATTGCTCGATGTAGCCCCGTTCGACAAGATTGCGCAGCAGCGCGCTCAGGCTGCTTTTCGGGACGCCGGTCCGGCGCGAGATCTCGGCATGGGTCATGGCGCGGCCGGTGCTGGCCAGCAGCTCCAGCAGGTCGAGGACGCGGTCCGCCGATTTGACGCTGGACCGGACGGGGGCGGATTTGCCGCGCGCGGCGGCGGCCACGCGGCGCGGCTTGGACGAAGGGGCGGAGTTCACCCGGGAATTGTATGGTAGGGTGCCGAAGCGGTTGCTGAACGCGAATCGAAATACCAACGTATTGGCATGACTGCCAGATGCTCGACGATTTTCTGAAAGCCGTGGTTCGCCGCTATCGCCTGCCCACGGACGCTTGTCTGCCTCCAGGCACGCGCACCGCCAACCCGTCCGCCACGCTTGCGCTGGCCATCGAGCGGGCCCGCCAAGCGATCGCGGGTGGGGGCGAGCCGGACGCGGACCTGACGCGGGTCTTCACCGGGGCGCTTGCCCGCCTGATCGGCGAAGCGATGCATCCGGAGGGCGGCGACCCGGTCATCCAGGCCATGGTGCTCAGACACCGGCATGCGCATGTGCGCGAATATGCCTCGCTATACGCGCGAGCCGGCCAGGACCGCCGGCAGGTCCGGGCGGCGGTCGATGCCGTGGCTCATCCTGCCCGATTGCAGCGCATGCCCGGTGGACCCGTGCAGCAAGCCCTGGCGCAATGGCGCACCGCCGCCTCTCGCGAGTCCTGGCGCGATCTCCGCATGGGCCTGCCGCGCCTATTGGGCATGCCGGACATCGCCAGCGACACGCCACTCCAGGCCGGCCTGGCCAGGCTGCTGGAGCATCCCGCGCTAGTCCGCCTGCAACGTCTCGATGCTTTGGCGTCGGACGAACTCGTGCGCCATTACCAGGCGCTCTGGGACGGCCATGGGCCGCGCCAGGGAAGCGCCGAGGCCGCCGCGCAAGGGGGCGTTTCGCAGAAACGTGGCAAGGCCGTCGAGGCGGCTGCCGCCCGGGCGCTCGGAGCGTTGGCCGGACGCCTGGACCGGGAGGAGGGCGCCGGAGCGGTGCACCGGGTGGTGACGTCGATGCGGGTGCCCTCATCGATACGCGCCAGCCGTGAACGCGCCAAGACCGAATGGGATGTGGTCCTGCTGCGGCGCGTGCCGGATATGGATGGCGAACCGGCCTGGAGCGTCCGCCTGCTGGTCGAAGCCAAGGCCTCCATCGAGGCTGCGACGACAGACCTGCCGCGGCTGCAGCGCGGCGTGCGTGTGCTTGCGCAGGCCGAGGCTGGCGTGGCCTATTCGTTCCAGGCCAGCGAAGGCGCGGTGCGTTTGTGCGGTTCATCGCTGCGCGAGCTGTCCGCCGACGAAGCGGGCCTGGCGCGTTCGGTGCTGTATTGCTGCGATGCGCCCGCCGAACCCACACCGCGCCTACTGGGTGCGGCCAGCCGCATGCAGCTTCTGTCGGCGCCGGCCAGCCTGGCGTTCGCCAGCGCGCTGGCAGAAGGGCGCGACCCGGATCCGCGGGGGCTGGAAGAGGTCTGGAACGAGCTGCTGCATGCGCCAGGCTGGGCCGCGGTGCTGGATCAGTACCCGCGGCTGCGCCAGGTGCGCGGGCTGATGGTGCATGTGGACGACCTGATGGCTGCGATTACCGGCAAGTCGCACTGATCTTGCCGGCGGTCGCGGATCTCAGTTGATGGTGATGCCGCTCTTCTTGACCACGTCCTGCCACTTCTGGATTTCCGCGCGGCGGAAGGACTCGAGCTCGGCCGGGCTGGAGCCCACCAGTTCGGCCCCGATGCCTTCGAGCTTGGCCTTGACCTCCGGATCCTTGAGCACGTCGGCCAGCGCGGCCGACATCTGGTCGATGATGGCCTTGGGGGTGCCTGCGGCCGCGAACACGGCGTTCCATTCGTAGGACGAGAAACCCGGCACGCCGGATTCGGCGATGGTGGGAATCTGCGGCAGCACCGCCGAGCGCTTGTCGCCGCCGACCGCGATGGGGCGCAGCTTGCCGTTCTGGATGTGGGTCCACGCCGACCCCAGGCTGGCGAACATGATGGGCACCTGGCCCGACATCACGTCCACCATGGCCGGGCCGCCGCCCTTGTAGGCGACATGGACGAGCGAGGTGCCGGCCATGACGTTGAACAGTTCGCCGGCCAGGTGCTGCGCCGAGCCGGGACCGGCCGAGGCGAAGTAGGCGGGGTTGGCGGACTTGCCGTTCCGGATCAGGTCCTGCACCGAGGCGATCTTGCCTTGCGGCGAGGTCACCAGCACGTTGGGCACGCGCAGCAGCAGCGAGACGGCGTCGAAGGCCTTGAGCGTGTCGAAGCTCATCTTGCTCTGCAGCGCCGGGTTCTGCGCGTGGTTGGAGGCGTCGAGCATGAAGGTGTAGCCATCGGGGGCGGAACGGGCCGCCGCGGCACCGCCTATCATGCCGCCTGCGCCGCCCTTGTTGTCGATGATGACGGACTGGCCGAGCCTGGCCGACAGCCTGGGGCCGATGATGCGGGCCACCGTGTCCACCGTGCCGCCGGGCGGATAGGTGACGATCAGGGTGACGGGTTTCTCGGGCCAGGCGGCGTGCGCGGCCGACAAGGGCAGGGCAAGGGCCAGGGCGGCCAGGACGGGGATGCGGATCATGGTGTCTCCTTAGAATGCAAAGCAGCGGCTCGGATTGGCCGCGAGGATGCGCAGGCGTAGATCGATGTCGTCGATCCAGTTGGCGAGTGCCTGATAGGTTTGCGCGTAGGTCACGCCGGGGTGTTGGGTATGGGGCCAGTCGCTGCCCCAGACCAGGCGCTCCGGCCCGGCATGTTCGACCAACAGACGCGCGGCCTGGCAGGCCGCCGGCCCGTCCGGCTCGGACCAGTTGCGATAGGCGCCCGAGAGCTTGACCCAGACGCCGTCATCGCGGGCGGCCTCGAGCAGCCACTGGAAACCGGGGTCGGCGGCGCCCGTCGCGGGCGCGGGTCGGCCGAAGTGGTCCACCACCACGCGGCATTGCGCCGCGCGCAGCGGGCCGACGATGGTGGCCAGGCGCACCGCCTCGACGTGGACTTCGACATGCCAGTCCAGCGCTCGCAGGCAGGCCAGCAGGCGGGGCCAGCCGCCGCGGTCCAGCACGGGCAGCGGCTGGCCGATCAGGTTCAGCCGGATACCGACGACGCCGCCGCGCGCCAGCCGCTCCAGTTCGTCCGGCGCCGCATGCTGGTCCACGACCGCCACGCCCCGCAGCCGGTTCGGCGCCTGGCGGATGGCGTCGAGCATGTAGCCGTTGTCCGTGCCCAGGAAGCTGGGCTGGATCAGTACGCCGGCCCGCAGCCCGTGGGCGTCCAGGTGCCCGAGATAGTCTTCCAGCAAGGCATCGGTTTCGGGCGCATAGCGCCGTCCCGGCGCCAGCGCCAGCGAACGGGCGAAGACATGGGCATGGGCGTCGATCAGCAGGGGCGCGGGGTTGGCCACGGAGGGCTCTCCAGAATCGTGTCCGGCCTGGGCGTCGTGCCGGAATCGGGCCGATTCTAGAAACGCTTGTTATATTTATCTATCCATTTTCGGATGTTTTGTTATAAGGTTTTGTGATGGATATCCGGCGCCTGGAAGAGTTCATCGCGGTCCTGGACTCGGGCAGCCTGAGCAAGGCGGCCGAACGGCTGGGGGTGGCCCAGCCGGCCCTGAGCCAATCCCTGGCGCGGCTCGAACGCGAACTGGGCGTCAAGCTGTTCCAGCGGTCGCGGCGCGGCGCCGAGCCCACGCCGGCGGCGCGCCAGATCGCCGAGGAAGTGCGGCGCGGCGTGTTCCGCATCGTCAACGCCATCGACGCGGCCCAGGCCATCGCGGCGGGCAGGGCGGGCGTGCTGCGCGTCGGCCTGGTTTCCAGCGCGCTCGTGGACATCCTGCCGCGTGCCCTGCGTACCCTGCGCGCCCAGGCGCCGGGCCTGCGCATCGTGCTGCGCGAAATGAGCAACGCCGAGCAGGCGCAGGCCTTGTCGCGCGGCGAGATCGACGTGGCGCTGGTGCACACGCCGGTGGCCCTGTCGGGGGTCATGCACGAGAAAGTGCTGATGCGCGAGCGCCTGGTGGCGGCCGTGCCGGCGGACTTGCTGCCCGGCGGCAAAGACAGGGTGACGATGGCCGACATCGCCCGTGCCGGCCTGGTGATGTTTCCGCATGCCCAGCTGCCGACCTTCTACGAGGCGGTGATGGATGCGTTCCGCAAGGAAGGCCTGGATGCCGACGTCGTGCAGGAGGCGAACCGGACCTTGACCGTGCTGGCCTGCGTGGCGGGCGGCTGCGGGATCGCGCTGCTGCCCAGCTGGATACGTTCGCTGGATTTCGCCGGGGTGCGCTATTGCGAGGTGGCGGACGGGACGCGGCTGCCCAGCTTCGACGTCAGTGCCATCTGGCCCAAGCGCTCCGTGGCCGGGCTGGCCGACGATTTCGTGCGCGCCTGTGGGGTCGGGCCGTGAAATCCGCGGCGTAGCGTCACAAAGCCGGCCGCTGTTTCGTCCTAATGGCATGGACAAGCACACATTCCCCGGGCCCGACGCGCTGGCCTCCAGTTTCGCCACCAGCTACGCCGGCGTGGTGGCCTTCATCGCGGTGGCCGCCGAAGGCAGTTTCGCCAGGGCGGGCGATCGCCTGGGCATCGGCCGGTCGGCGGTCAGCCGCAGCGTGCAGAAGCTGGAAGACCAGTTGGGGATCCGGCTGTTCGTGCGCACGACGCGCGCCACGTCGCTGACGCGGGAAGGCGAACGTTTCTACGAACATTGCCGGCCCGGCGTCGAGCATATCGTGCAGGCGCTGGACGAGATGCGGGAATTGCGGGAAGGGCCGCCCTCGGGCTTGCTGCGCATCAGCGCCACGGCGGGTTTCGGCCGCAAGGTCGTCGCGCCGCTGTTGAACGGCTTTCGCGCCGCCTATCCGGAGGTGTCGGTCGACCTGCTGCTGGACGACAGGCCCACGGATTTCACGGCGGACAGGGTGGATGTGTCGTTCCGCGATGGACGCATGGAGGACAGCCAAATCATCGCCCGGCGATTGATCCCCATGCCGATGCTGCTGTGCGCATCGCCCGACTATGCCGCACAGCGCGGGCTGCCGCGCGACCTCGACGAACTGGCCGGCCATCGATGCGTGAACTTTCGCCTGGCTTCCGGACGCGTGGCCGAGTGGGAATTCCAGGCGGGCGACCGCTTGCGCAAGTTCATGCCGCGGCCGCCGCAGGCGATGCTGGCCTTCAACGACGCGGACCTGGTGCTGCAAGCGGTGCTGGACGGGCAGGGGATCGCGCAGATGGCGGGCTACCAGGTCTGCGAGCACCTGCGCGCCGGCACGCTGCTGGCCTGCCTGCCGCATCATGCGCCGGACGATCGCGGCCATTACCTCTGCTATCTGAGCCGCCAGCACCTGCCGGCGCGCATGCGGGCCTTCATCGACTACATGACGGCGCGCATCCGCGCGTTGGATTTCCGGATTCCGGACCGCCCGGACCCGGCGGAGAGCCGGCTGGCCGCGCCGTGGAAACATGCGGCCTAGCCGGTGGCGCCGATGCTTCAGTCCAGCTTGGCCCGGTCCAGGCCATAGGCCTTGTCGGCCGAGCCCGGCGTGGTCCGGAAACCCACGTTCAGGCGGTTCCAGGCGTTGATCGCCATGATCGCGAAGCTCAGGTCCGAGATCTCCTTCTCCGACAGCTCGGCGCGGACCTGCTCGTAGACCTCGTCGGGCACGCCGTGCCCGGGCAGGCGGGTCAAGGCTTCGGTCCAGGCCAGAGCCGCCCGTTCGCGCGGCGAGAACAACGGGGACTCGCGCCAGACGGCGACGTGGTGCACGCGCAGTTCCCGCTCGCCGTCGATCTTGGCTTCCTTCACGTGCATGTCCAGGCAGAAGCCGCAGCCGTTCATTTGCGAGGCGCGGATATCGACCAGGTGCAGGATCGAGGCTTCGATGGTGCCGGATTTCTTGATCTGCATGCTGAATTCGACGAACTTCTTGAACAGCTCGGGCGATTGGGCGAGGGCATTGATGCGTTGGGTCATGATGTCTTCCTCGGTGGTGTGAGGCGTCGGTTGCGGAACGACTCCATCGTAGGCCCGCCGGGGCGGCGGCGGTAGCGCCGCGCCGGGGACCGCCGTGTTGCCTGTCCGGCACCAATGACCGGTACACTGCGCGTTGCCCAGTCCCGCCGACGACACGTATGCCTGATCCATCGCCCCGCAAGAAGCCACGCATCAAGCGCTCCGCCGGCCATCCCACGGAGAAAACCATGGTGGGGAAGGCCGCGATCATCGACACGGCGATCGCGCTGATGAAGACCAAGACGCCGCAGGAACTGAGCGTGCTCGAAATCGCCACGGCCGCCGGCGTCGACCCCGCCCTGATCCGCTATTACTTCACCAACAAACAGGGGCTGATGCGCGCCGCGGCCACGCACATCATGGACCAGCTCCAGGCCCGGAGCCAGGTCATGCTGGGCCAGGACGCGCCGCTGGAAGCGCGGATCCGCAAGCGCCTGGTGCTGCTGATCGAGGCGCTGAAGGACAATCCGCGCTTCCTGCAGCTCGTGCTCAACGAGATCTACAGCCATGCCGACACGCCCGAGCGCATGGACACGCTCCAGGGCGTGGCCGCGCGCGGGCTGGCCCTGAGCGAGGCGCTGCTGGTCGCGCGCGAGGGCGACCCGCCGCTCGATGCCATCGACCCGCGTTTCCTACATGTCGCTTTCCTGGGACTGTGCACGTTCTTCGTGGATGCCCAGCCCATGCTCAAGGTGCTGTTCAACGGCGAGCAGGGGGCCGAGGACCTGACCGGGCGCTACCTGGATTTCGCCACGCGCCTCATCATGCACGGCATCGTGAAGTAGGCGTTTTCGCTAGTCTGAAAATTCTTGACACCTTTTTTCGCGGTCGATAACCTGTTCTCTATTCCTAGTTTTAGGAATAGAGAACATCCAGCGCCAGCGCGGTTTCTGGCGGCCCCATCGCGAGGAAGATATGTCCGAATTCAATGTCCACCTGACCGGTTGGAAGGGGAACGAGCCCAGCCCGCACGCGGGCCAGGGCGTGGTGGAAGCGCCCGGCCAGGGAGTGAACCTTCGGTGGCAGAGCCGGGAGTCGGTCCCTACCGATTTCGAGAACGCGCTGGCCGACGCGATCGAAAGCGCCTATCTGGCCGGCGCCAGGACGCCACAGCAGTTCGCCGAGCACCTGAATGCGGCGGGCGTCGCCATGCCCTCGGGGCGGGACTGGAGCGCCGCCAGCCTGGAACAGGAAATGTCCCGCCTCGGCTATTGAGGCCCACGTCCACGAGGAAGCCACCATGAGCTTGCTGTCCGCCATAAGAGCCGCCGCCTGTATCGCCGCCGTGTCCCTGATGCTCCCGCAGGCGCGGGCGGAGAATCTCCGGGAAGTGACCTACCTGCTGCCGGCCCCGCCCAGCCTGCCTGCCTTCGCGCCGTGGATGATCGCGCAGCAGAAGGGCTACTACGCGCAAGAGGGGCTGAAGATCAATTTCGTGGTCGGCAAGGGCGGCGCCGACGTCGCCAAGCAGGTGGGCGCGGGCAATGCGCCGCTGGGCGGCGGCGTGGGCGACACGCCCATCATCGTCCGGCCCAACGGCGTGCCGGTCAAGGCGGTGGCGGTGCTGGGCGGGGCCTCGCTGATGCACCTGGCCATCAACCGCGCCGCCGTGCCGGGCGGCATCCCGGACCTGAAGGGCAAGACCATAGGCGCGATGTCCTACGCCGACACGACCTACTACGCGCTGCTGGGCATGCTGCGGGCCAACGGCCTGCCGAAGTCGGCGGTCGACATCCAGGCCAGCGGCCCCTCGGTCTGGCAGCTCTTCGCCGAGCAGAAGATTCCCGCGCTGGCCTCGGTGCCCGAATGGACGGTCAGCGCGCAGGAGGCCGGCGTGAAGGTCGAGCTCATTCCGGCGGACCGCTATTTCAAGAGCATGGCCCAGGCCATCCTGGCGTCCGACGAGACCATCCGCAAGGAACCCGAACTGATCCGCAAGTTCGTCAAGGCCACGCTGCGCGGCCTGGCCGACATCTCGCGCGATCCGGCCGCGGCCACGGCGGACTACGTCAAGGCGGTGCCCGCGTACCAGGGCAGGGAGAAATATGTGGAGTCCGTCCTGCGGCTGTACAACGCCACGGTCTACCAGGGCCAGCCCCGGTTGGGCGCCATCGACCCGGACCGCGTCGCCACGCTCCAGTCGTTCTACCTGAACGAAGGCATCATCTCGCGCGCGGTCCCGCTGAACGATTTGTTCACGAACGACTTCGTACCGGCGAAACAGTAGGAACACATCCATGAATCCCATCGTCCAGGACGGCCTGGCCCTTGCCGCCGCGACCCGCGTGGAAACCGGTCTGCGCAACCTCTGGTACCCCGTCACGCCCAGCTATGCGGTGCGCGACACCCCGCTGGGCATCACCCGGCTTTCCGAGAACATCGTGCTGTGGCGCGACCGCGCCGGCACCGTGCGCGCGGTCGAGGACCGCTGCCCGCATCGCGGCGCCCGCCTGTCGCTGGGCTGGAATCTGGGCGAGCGCATTGCCTGCTGGTACCACGGCGTGGAAGTCGATGGCGAAGGCACGGTGGCCGATGTGCCGGCGCTGGAAAGCAGCCAGCTCGTGGGCAGGAAATGCCTGCGGTCCTATCCGGTGGTCGAGTACGGCGGCGCCGTCTTCCTGTGGTTCGGGTCCATGGAGCATGGGCAGCCCAGGCCCTTCGCGCTGCCCGAGGAAATGACGAACGACGAATACTCGGGTTTCCTGTGCATGCAGAACTGGAAGTGCAATTACCGCTATGCCATCGACAACGTGATGGATCTCATGCATGGGACCTATCTGCATTCGAACTCGCATTCGATGGCCGAAGGCGACAAGAAGGCGGAGATGGTCATCCGCCATACCGACTGCGGCCTGGTCTTCGAGAAGGTGGGCCAGCGCGGCGTGAACTTCGACTGGGTCGAGTTCGGCCATACATCGTCGCTCTGGATCCGCCTGTCGGTTCCCTATCGCCCGCAATATGGCGGCGGCGAATTCTTCATCGTGGGGTTCGTCACGCCCGTCGACGACGGCAATTGCCAGGTCTACTTCTGGCGTATCCGCAAGTCCCAGGGTTTCGAACGCCACGTCTGGCGCTTCCTGTACCGCAATCGCCTGGAAGGCCTGCACTGGGACGTGCTGGAGCAGGATCGCGTCGTCATCGAAAGCCTGGCGCGCCACGCGCGCAGCCAGGAAAACCTTTATTCCCATGATCTCGGTCTCGTGCGGGTAAGGCGCGTGATGGAGAAGCTGGCCAGGGAGCAGGTCGAGGCGGAACACGCCGCGGCCGTCCGATGACCGGCGCCCACGAGTAGTCCCCCCGGGCGGGCCTGCCCGGTATTCTCCTTTCCACAGGAACGACCATGAAACTCGGACTTTCAGGGGGGCTCGCGCTCGCCCTCGTTTCCCTGCCTTGCCTGGCCCAGTCTTCCGCCGGCAGCGTCACCTTGTACGGTGCCATCGACACCGGTGTCGAATACATCACCCATGCCAGCGCGAGCGGCGGATCGGGCATGCGCATGCCCACGCTGACCGGCGGGCAACTGCCTTCGCGCTGGGGACTGCGCGGCAGCGAGGACCTGGGCAATGGCTGGCGCGGCATCTTCAACCTGGAAAGCGGATTCTTCGCCGACTCCGGCTCGTCCGGCCAGGCGGGACGCCTGTTCGGACGCACGGCCATCGTCGGCGTCGAGGGACCGTGGGGCAGTTTCACGCTGGGCCGCCAGTCGACCATGCTGACCTGGTCGCTGGCGGACGCCGATGTGATCGGACCGTCGGTGTTCAGCATGGCGAGCTTCGACAGCTACATCCCCAACGC
Source organism: Pigmentiphaga sp. GD03639 (assembly GCF_029845405.1). NCBI lineage: Bacteria > Pseudomonadati > Pseudomonadota > Betaproteobacteria > Burkholderiales > Alcaligenaceae > Pigmentiphaga > Pigmentiphaga sp. GD03639. Next base: position 17,190 of record NZ_JAOCLR010000045.1, on the reverse strand, counting down.
GCGCGCCGACAACTCCCTGGCCTACCGGGGCAAGTTCGGCGGCCTGACCGTGGGCGCGACCTATTCCCTGGGCCGCGACACCTCGGCCGCGGGCAACTGTGGCGGCGAGCGTCCCGGGGACGCGCAGGCGTGCCGCGGGTGGTCCGGGCTGCTGAAGTACGACGGCGGCGGCTGGGGCGTGGCGGCCGCCATCGACGAGCAGCGCGGCGGGCCGGGCGCGGCGCCGGCGGTGGTGGTGCCGGGCGTGGCCGGGGTCGCGATCGCCTCGTCGGACAGCCGCGACCGGCGCTACATGGCCAACGGCTACGTGCACATCGCCGACCTCAAGCTGGGCGCCGGCTGGCTGCATCGCCGCATCGAGGGCAGCGCCGCCGATGTCTCGACCAACCTGTATTTCCTGGGCGCGACCTATCCGATAGGCAGCTGGACCCTGAACGCACAGGCCTCCCGCATGATCGCCAACGCCTACCAGGCCAAGGGCACGATGCTGGTCGGCCGCGCCAGCTACAGCTTCTCGAAGCGGACCGCCGCCTACGCCATGCTGGCCCATATGGGCAACAGCGGCGCGGGAGCGGTGTTCTCGGTGTCCAGCAGCAGCATCGTGCCGTGGTCGCCCAAGGCGGGGCAGGGGCAGGTGGGGGTGATGGTGGGGTTGCGGCATTCGTTCTAGGCGCCGGTCGAAAGGCGGTGCGTCGTCGTCGCGATAACGAAAACGTACCGCTCGCATAGCAAAAATGTTCTGGATGCCTTCTGGGGTCCGTCATCTAATGGCGGACATCGACCCTGCCAGGACGAAGCAATTGATCGATATTTCGCAGCACCCGGATTACGCCTTCTTCCACGAACGCGGTTTCGCCGTGCGGCTGGGGTTCGGCCGGCGGCCCGCGCTGATGGTGGTGGACCTGACCAACGGCTTCACCGATCCGTCGCGTCCGCTGGGCGCCGATCTCTCGGCCCAGGTCGCCGCCACCAACGCCTTGCTGGACGTCGCCGCCGGGAAGGGCGTGCCGGTCATCTTCACCTGCGTGCGCTACGACGATCCGCAGATGCGCGACGCGGGGCTGTGGGCGATCAAGCAGAAGGGAACGATGTCCCTGGCGGCCGAGGGCGACGGCCACCACGTCGATGCGCGGCTGCATCGCCGGGAGCACGACATCGTGTTGGTCAAGAAATACGCGTCGTGTTTCTTCGGCACCGATCTCGCGTCCCGGTTGCAGAACCTGGGTGTCGATACGCTGATCCTGACGGGCACGTCCACCAGCGGCTGCGTGCGCGCCACCGCCGTGGACGCCTGCCAACTGGGGTTCCGCCCCATGGTGGTGCAGGAAGGCGTGGGCGACCGCTCGGCCGCGGCGCACGCGCAAAGCCTGTTCGATCTCGACACCAAATACGGCGACGTGGTCGGCCTGGAGGAAACGCTGGCCTACCTGCGGGGGCTGGCCTAGAAGGGCGGCGCCTGGGGCCCGGACCGGAGACTGTCGCGTCGGTATGAGATGATCGGGCTTTGTCAGGCCTTGCCCGAAGGAATCCCATGACCAGCACGCTCGCCATCGTCGTTTCCCTGGCGTTGTTGATGTACCTGGCCTATCGCGGCGTGACCGTGCTGCTGCTGGCGCCGCTGATGGGCGCGCTGGCGGTGGTGCTGTCCGGGGACGCGGCATTGCTGCTGCCCATCTATACCGGCACGTTCATGACCGCCCTGAGCGGCTACGTGCTGCAGTTCCTGCCCATTTTCCTGCTGGGCTCGCTGTTTGGCCAACTGATGGCCGACTCGGGGGCCGCCAATACGCTGTCGCGCTGGATCGTCGCCAGCGTGGGCGAGAAGCACGCCATCGTCACCGTGGTGCTGGCCTGCGCGCTGCTGACTTATGGCGGCGTGTCCCTGTTCGTGGTGGCCTTCGCGATCTACCCGGTCGCGGTCGACCTGTTCAGGGCGGCGCGGATACCCAAGCGGCTGATCCCCGCCACGATCGCGCTGGGCGCCTTCACCTTCACCATGACCGCCTTGCCCGGCACGCCCGCCATCCAGAACGCCATTCCCATCCCGTACTTCGGCACCAACGTCTTCGCCGCGCCCGGCCTGGGCATCATCGCGGCCGCGATCATGTTCGGCGGCGGCACCTGGTGGCTGCGGCGCCGCGCCGCGGCCGCCCATGCCGCGGGGGAAGGCTACGGCGACCACGACGACGCGCGGGAGGGCACGCCGGCGGAGGCGGAGCAGGACGCCCGGTGGTCGGTCATGCCCGTGCCGCTGGCCTTGCTGCCGCTGCTGCTGGTGGTGGGGATCAACGCCTTGTTCACCTACGTGGTGTTCCCAGCGGTGGATTTCTCGTTCCTGGCCCAGCGCTTTCCCGATCTGGCGCCGCAGAAGATCGTCGGCCTGTGGGCGCTGATCATCGCGCTGGCCACGGCCTGCACGGCGCTGGTGCTGCTGCGGCTCAAGCATTGGAGCAACCTGAAGAACACCATCAACCAGGGCGTGTTCGGGTTCATGCTGCCATTGTTCAACACGGCATCCGAGGTCGGCTACGGCGCGATCATCGCGGGCCTGGCGGGGTTCGCCATCATCCGCGACGCGGTGCTGAACGTGGCGCCGGGCAATCCGCTGATCTCCGAGGCGGTGGCGATGAACGTGCTGGCGGGCATCACCGGTTCGTCCTCGGGCGGCTTGAGCATCGCCTTGCAGACGCTGGGACAGGACTACCTGCGCATGGCCCACGAGGCGGGCATCAGCGCCGAGCTGATGCACCGCGTGGCCGTGATGGCCGCCGGCGGCATGGACACCTTGCCGCACTGCGGCGCCATCATCACGCTCCTGGCCATCTGCAAGCTGACGCACCGGCAGTCGTATGGAGACATCGCCGCGGTGACGATCCTTTTTCCGCTGCCGGCGCTGGTGCTGGTCATCGCGCTGGGGACGATGTTCGGCGGGTTCTGAGGCGGGGGCTCAGAACTTGTACTTCAGGCTGACCGTGACGTTGCGCGGCGCGCCGTAGGTAAGCTGGCTGTAGGCCGCGAACATGCCGTAGTACCGCTTGTCGAACAGGTTGTTGATGTTCAACTGCGCGGTCATCTGCTTGTTGATCTCGTAGCGCGCCATCAGGCCGACCAGGGCGTAGTCCTTCTGCTCGACCTTCTCGACCGTGCCCAGCGGGTTCGTCGCGTGCGTGTAGGTCTTGCCCTGCCAGCTCAGGCCGCCGCCCAGCGTCAGCCCGCTCCATGCGCCCGGCAGGCGGTAGGTGGTGAACAGGCGGAACAGCCGGCGCGGGTACAGGCTGTTCACGTCCGTGCCGTCGGCGGCCTTGGCCCGGAAGTGCGTGTAGCCGGCGCTCAGGTTCCAGTTGGGGGCCAGTTCGCCCGCGACTTCCAGTTCGAAGCCCTTGCTGGTCGCGCCATCCACGGCGCGATAGGCGGTCTCGGGCGGGTTGGTCCCGGGCACGGTGTCGGTGGTCTGCTGCGCCAGGTTGTTCTGCTTGATGTGGAACACCGACGCGGAGGCATTCACCCGGCCATCCAGGAACTCGCCCTTGATGCCCGTTTCCATGGCCTTGCCCTTGACCGGGTCGAGGTAGCGGCCGGTCACGTCGCGCGCGTTCTGGGGCAGGAAGATGTCGGTGTAGCTGGCGTAGAGCGAGTACTGGTCGTTCAGGTCGTAGATCACGCCGGCGTAGGGCGTCAGCTCGTTGTCGCTCTTGACCTCGTAGGCGCCGCTGTAGGCCACGTCGCCTTTTTTCCGGTAGTTCGTCATCCGGGCGCCAAGGATCACCTTGAGCGGATCGGTCACATTGAAGCGCGCGACGCCGTAGATGGCCTGCTGGGTGGTGGTGCCGTTCTCGTAGAAGGTGGGAGCGCCCCAGCTGGGTTCCGGGAAGGTGCCGTTCCAGGCGTTGAAGTCCGGTGCGAGGCCGCCCGCTGGATTGGCCGCGCGGGCATCGGCGTTGAACTTCTGGTTGGCGTAGACGTAGCCGAAGGCCAGTTGGTGCTTGCGGCCCAGCAGTTCGAACGGGCCGTCGGCCTGCACGGCCACGTCGTCCTGCGTCGTCTTCACGTCATAGGAGCCGGCGAAGGTGGTCATGCCCAGGCCGGTCGTCCGATCGGGCGCGCCCGACAGGTAGAGCAGGTAGGAGTCGGCCTTGCGCTCGCTGCGGTTGTAGCTGAGCTTGACCCGCCAGTCGTTGTCGAAGCGGTGCTGCAGCGAGGCGAAATAGGTCTGGTAGGTCGTGTCCCAGCGCGTCCAGTCGGCCGCCGCGCTCTTGGAGCGGTCCCAGTTGGTGGGCGTGCCGTCGCTGTACCACAGCGGCAGGCCTCCCCACATCGGGCCGCGGGCCTTGTTCTTCTGGTAGCTCAGGCCGGCCGTGAGCAGGGTGTTGCTGGTCAGGTCGGCTTCCAGCGTGGCGAACAGCGTCTGGTTCTTGTTGCTGAGCCGATCGACCCAGCTGTCCCGCTCCGCGTGTTCGCCCACCACGCGCAGCCGCACCGTCTTGGCCGTATTGACGGGAGTGGACAGGTCGACCATGCCACGGCGCTGGTTCCAACTGCCCAGGTCCAGTTCCGCGGCGCCGGTGAATTCCTTGCTGCCGGCCCGCTTGCGGACCATGTTGACGGCCGCGGAGGGGTTGCCCGAGCCGGTGGTCAGCCCGGTTGCGCCGCGCACGATTTCCACGCGGTCATACGTCACCAGGCTGCTGAAGATCTCGCCCGAGCTCCAGGGCTGGTCCCAGGTGGTCGGCACGCCGTCGATCATCAGGGCGTTGATGTCGAAGCCGCGGGCGTTGAACTGGGCGCGATGGGTCTCGTACTGGTTCACCGAGACGCCCGTGGTGTTGTTCAGCACGTCGGTGATGGTTTGCAGCCGCTGGTCTTCGAAGCGCTGCTGCGTGACTACCGTCACGGATTGAGGCGTGTCGCGCAGGCTCAGGCCCAGCGGAGTGGCGGTGCGGGAGGGGCCCGTCGTGGTGTACGACCCGGTGCCTTCAGTGGTGGCCGAGTCTTCGCCCTGGGGGGCGGCGTTGACCTTGATTTCCGGCAGCACGGCTGGTGCGTCCTGCGCCGACGCGTACAGCGGAAGGGCTGCGGCCATGCACAGGCTGAGTCGCTTGAGTTGAACGGATACGGCTGGGCGGGCTGCCATTTTCTCCCTCATGATGGTCGGTCTGCATTGAACGGGCGCACAAGATCCGGAGGCGAACGGCCGTGGCGGCACGTCGCCAGCGTCGGCGCTGGAAAACCGGATTCCCCCTTGCGAATTATGAATGATAATTGTTTTTATTTGTACTTGTGTTTACTTTTTATTCGAATGTTTGCTAGAGGCAACAGTGGTGTTCCCGTCCGGCGGGGGCGGGCGATCAGGCGTTTCTAGTTCATTTGCCGCAATGGCGCCTGGCGGGATCGCAGCCATCCGCATGCGGATGCCACTGGACGAATTCGGCGTCCTGCATGGCGCGCGGGCTTTGCGCCACGAAAAGCACCAGCCGCCGGCCATCGGTGAAATACGGATCGCCGGCCAGGTTGGCGCGAGGCTGCGCCTGGCTGGCCTCGCCCACGCCGTCGACGTAGCCCCAGCGTGCCACGTTGCTGGTCATCAGCATGTCCTGCAGCAGGTAGTCGCGGGCTTCGTCCACGTCGGGATCGATCACGTGCGTCGTCAGCGTGGGGGAGCGGGTGGTGACCTTCACGCCGATGTCGCGGCTGATCTGGCCAGCCCAGACCGGCACGCCGTCCACCTGCAACGGTGTCAGCCAAAGACGCAGATGATTGCGCTGCGAGATGCTGGCCCGCGCGCGCTGCATGGAGAAATCCTGTGGACGGCCAGCGAAATGCAGCGCGCTGACCGGCGACGTGCGATAGCTGCCGCCGAAGGCAAACACGCCGATCATGCGGCCGACGCTGGACGCGTTGATGGTCTCGGTGAAATCCCATCCCGCCCGGACCAGCGCGACCAGCACGTCATGCTCGGACCCGACCATCACCAGGTTCAGCGGATCGCCTTGCTCGCTGCCCTGGGCATTGGTGGTGCAGCAGGGGAGCTTCTGCAAGGCGGAGCCCAGCGAAGCCAGGTCGACCCGGACCCGGCGCTCCGGCTGATAAAGCCGCTCGGGATCGATGGTCTGGTAGTCGAAGCCGCCGCCAGGCAGTTCCCTGGCGAAGTCGAAGCGCAGCACATGCCGGGCCCCCAGCAGCTCGACGTTGACCAACTTGATGCCCCGCGTGACATTGGTGTAGACGAAACCGCTGACCGTTTGGCCGGGCGGAACATGCACCTTGATCTGGCGCGCGGTCAACTGGCGTTCGATCTGCGCCGCCGATGCGCCGCCCGAGCCCGAGTGGAAAAGATAGGCGGCCTCGCGCGCGGAGTAGAAGTCGCGATCCATGAACACCGGCATGAACCAGTAGGGAAGCGTGCTGCGGTTCTCGATCCTGACCCAGACGGGTTGCACGCCATGCTCGGCCAGGGGCAGTCCGAAGCTGGCTGCGCTTTCCTCGTCGCGCAGCGCCGCGACGCTGACGGTGACCTGGCCGCGTGTCATCGCCTGGCGATTCGCGCGATCCAGGTAGCTTCGTTCCGCCTGGGACGGATCCATGGAAGAGGCAGCCTGGGAGTCTTTCGGGGAGGCGGCCGGACCGGCGCAGGCGGACAGCAGGGACAGGGCGAGCGCGCCGAGCAGGGCACGCGCCGAGGCGGCCGCACCGTCCATCCATCGGGTATCAAGGGCGCTGGGCTTGTTCATGGTCCCCCTTCGCATCGATAGGGGGCACCGCGCGATCACCCCCACTGCGCCAAGCTGGTGGCAAAAGCATCAATGATGCCGCAAAACCATTTCATAACCTTGCCGATTTTCAAATAACGATCATTTTTTATGTTGGCCTGGCCCACCTTGACCGTGACAGAAGTGCGGCCGGGTTGCCGCGGAGCATTGCAGCCGCTGCTCATGCTCCAGCAGCCATTGCTTGCGGGCCAGGCCACCGCCGTAGCCGGTCAACGCCCCATCCTTGCCCACGACCCGGTGGCAAGGGACGACGATCGCCACCCGGTTGGCGCCATTGGCGCCCGCCACCGCGCGCACGGCCTGCGGCCTGCCCATCTTCGCCGCCTGCTCGGCATAGCTGGCGGTGTGGCCATAGGGAATGGCTTGCAGCGCCCGCCACACAGACTGCTGGAACTCGCTGCCCGGGGTATCGAGCAGCAGATCGAACCGCTGCCGCACGCCCGCGAAATACTCGCCGATCTCGCGCTCGGCCTGCCGCGTATGCGCGTTCTCGCCCGCCAGGATGCGCGCCCGCAGCAGCCGTTGCAGGTCCTTGAACTCGGTCTCCAGCATCCGGCGATCCACGAACTCCAGCAGGCAGAGGCCGCGCTCACTGGCGCAGGCGAACATCGGGCCCAGCGGCGTGGTGAAGCGATGGATCAACAACACGCTGGCCTCGGCCGTAGGCGCGCCGCCGGTCAGCTTCTTGACGGTGTAGCCAAAGCCGCTGAGCGACTCGTAGCCGTTGTCCAGCGCGGCGTCGGTGGCACGGCGGCCGGTCTTCAATTCCTCCAGCGCCGTATTGATGCGCAGCGAACGCTGGAACGCCTGGAAGCTCATGCGGTGGTGCCGCTGGAACCAGCGCCGGATCCGCTCGGGGCTCAGCCCGCGCTGCCTGAGCTGCCAATCGCTCAGTCGCTCCTTGGGATGCCGGCGCACCCAGTCGACAGCCTCGGCCACTTCCGGCGGCGCGGCATGGGCGTTCTCGGTCGGCCTGCATACCTTGCAAGGCCGGTAGCCGGCATCCAGCGCTTCCTTGAAGTCGGTATAGAACACCACGTTCTCGCGCTTGGGCTTGCGTGCGCGGCAGGTGGCGATGCAGAACACGCCGGTGGTTCTTACGCCGACATAGAAGATGCCTACGTGATCGGCGGCGCGGTCGAGCAGGGCGCGGTAGTAGGTGTCGATTTGCCGGTTGTCGGTGATCAGCATGGTCGGAGGGCGGCTTGTCTGAATGGCGCCAGTATGGAGTTTGGCCCGGGCGCGTCACAACCGAAAAATGGACGAGTATTTCTTATTGTCCGGAAGCAGGGGGTCAATCAGGCTTCGTCCACAATACTGCCCACCGCAGCAAGGAGCTCTGGATCGCTTTCGATGGCTTCGCAGACCAAATCGATCAGGTGCTGGTAGTCGGGGTCCAGGGTCAGCGAGTCGTCGCCGAACTGATGCTGCAGGATCGCGGCGATTGTGGCCCGGTGAAGCTGGCGCTCCTGGGCGCCGGAAGATTTGAGCTGCTTGATCTTCTGGCCGACGACCTGTTTGAGGTCCTGGGCAGGCGCCTGTTGCGTGGCGGAGCGGCCCTCCGGCTTTTTTGCCGCCGTATCGGTATTTGCCAGGCGACGCCGTAGGATGTGCGCGACTTGGTTGAGTTTCGACAACGAGTCCATGGGAAGTCCCGGCGATCAGTGCTTCGTGGCGTTGTCCCAGTAGCCGGATAGTAGCAGATGGGTGGAGGGGCCGGACTCATGCTGATCCTGCCGCGGAAGCGCCGCTTTCAGCTTTTCCACGATCAGGCCGATGTCGTGATTCAGCTCAGGATGCTGGGTGTTGAGTTGCACGCCTCGCTGCAGGTGGTCCAGGGCGACCGTCATGTCGTCGTTCAGGAGGGCCATGAGACCACTGGCGAATACCTTCAGCCCTTCCTGGCTGCCTGGAAAACCCGCAAGAGGAGAAAGCGTGGCGCGAGCAGCTTCCGCGCTTCCGCATGTCAATTGCAGAAGACCAAGCTGGAATCGATAGATGTCCGTTTCCGGGGAGAGACCGACCGCTTTGATCATTTCCAGTTCCGCTCCGGCATAGTCCCGGTCGCTGGCCATGACCGATCCGAGCAGAAAATGCAGTCGGGCATCGGATTCCCAGGTTTTCAAGGCGTTCGTCAGCTGTTCCCGCGCATCGGGGGAATCCGCGCGCATCGCGTCGAGAATACGGGCGAGAGTCTGGTCGTCGCAAAGCAGTCCGGGGTTCATGGGTAGCCTTTATCGGGTAATGGATAGCGCGGCAGAGGGCGGGAGGCTCTTCTTCAGTCCGTTCAGGGCGCTGCGATGGAGTTGGGAGATTCGTCCTTTCGACAGCCCCATGGCGGCGGCAATGCTCTCGAACGCCAGCCCGTAATAGTAGTGATACAGGATGACCCGTTTCTCGTTGGCGGGCAATCGGTCGACCTGGGCACGGAGCTTGTCCTGGCTTTGCTTCCAGGCCGCCGTGCGATAGGCGTTCATGTCGCCATGCGCGGAGTCCGAGGAGACCCACATCCTGGTGTCCTCGAGCATGAATCCAATCGCCATGCCTGTCGCCACGTCGCAAAGCTGCGAGAACGCGTCCTTTTTCGTCGAACCCGCCGCCGGGTCCTTCAGGGAAGCGAGGCGGTCCTTCTTGATTCGGGACCGTAGAAAGACCTGCTCTTGACCGTCAGTAAGACGCGAGATGCCATTCAGGATATTTCCTTCGATACGGGCGAAGCTGAATGTCCGAAAGGAGGCTTCCCGGTGCGGATCGAAGACGTCTATGGCTTCCAGGAGGCCGATGCAGCCCAGTTGATACAGATCCTGGAAGTCGATGTCGTCGTACTGGCGCCTGGCATAGACCCGTGCGGTAATGGTCTTCGCATGGGCAAGGTAATGCAGGAAAACGGCTTCCCGGGCCTCGGACGATCGGGTGAGGTGAAATGCCTGCCAGAGCTCGGCTTCCGTGGTTGGAGCCTCGTCGGGAAGAGCGGGGCGGTCGGCGTCCGAGGGAAGGGAGTTCATCGGAAGCTGCCGAGCAGTCCTCTCAGGATCAGGCCCCATCCGTCGATCAGGACGAACATCAGAACCTTCAAGGGGAGCGCGATGGTAGCGGGAGGGACCATCAGCATGCCCAGCGACAGCAGAATGCTCGACACCACCAGATCGATGAGCAGAAAGGGCAGCAGGACGACGAAACCTATCTGGAATGCCACGCGGAATTCGTTCAGGATGAACGCGGGCGTCAATTGAAACAGGCTGACCTGGTCAGGGCTTTCGGGAAGTGGTTTCTTGGAAAGCTCGTACATCAGCTTGAGATCGTTGTCCCCGATCTGGGCCAACATGAAATCCCGGATCGGCGCAGAGCCTTTGTCCAAGGCCTCCTGGACCGATATCGTTCCTGCCAGCAGTGGTTGAAGGGCCTGTTGGTTGAGTTTTTCAAGAGGCGTCATCATGACGAAGGCCGTCATGAACAAGGCCAGGCCGATCAGCACGGGAGTCGGAGGCGTCTCCGGCATGCCGAAGGCGTGGCGGATCATGGCGAGAACGATCACGATACGGACGAAAGCCGTCATCGTGACGATGAAAGCGGGCCCCAGGCTGAGAAACGTCAGGAGCAGGACGATGCGTATCGGGTCCGACAGGGTGCCTGACAACATGTTCGACACCGGGTTCGCCTGTGCCGCATGGGCAAACAGCGGCAGGCCGCCAAGCATGCATGTCAGAAGAAGGATGGGAGCGCAGGATCTAGCCGAGCTCATTGGCCGCTCCTTGGTGCCCGCCATCCAGCGGAAGCAATTGGGCCGAGCCGCCTGCACCCGCCAGGAGAAGAAACCGCTGGCCGTCGCATTCGAGCAGGTGCAGCCGCTGCCGAGGTCCCAGTGGCAAAGATTCGACGAGCCGTAAACGCCGCAGCGCCGGCCTGCCGGCGGTGCCCGGCCGGAAGCGCCGCAGGACGGCGAGCGCGACCAACACGAGAAGGCAGAGCCCGACGCCCAGACCGAACCGGGCATAGTTGATAGGCGACTCGGGGTTGCCCGCCAGCTCCGCGTGGGCGGAAGACATGATGGCCAATTGCGCGACCATCGTGTAGAACCTGTATTGCTTCAACTAGTTCACCACTGACTTGATGCGGAGTCCAAAGTTGGCGTCTATGGCCACGATTTCCGCATAGGCCACCACTTTCTGATTGAGGCGCACTTCTATGGGCGAGGTCAGGGCGGTGGTCAGGCCAAGCTGGCTGCCGGGCCGCAATGCCAGGAGGTCTTTCACTTGGAGCTCGGCACGTCCGAGGACGGCCTCCAGCGTTACCGGCACGTCGTCGATGATGCTGGCCGATGGTCCTGAAGAGCCCTGGTCCGATGGGGCGGAAGACGGCTCGGGAAAGACGACGGAAGCGATCGTGGCGAAGGGTTCTGATTTCATGATCGTGATGAAAGGCTGTCAATTTCCAACGAGAAGGCTCCGTTGGATTGCTTGATATGTGCGGTACCGAATTCGACCTTTCGTTTTCCGGCAAGGAGTCGAAGGCCGGCGGGTTGTTCCAGGTGTGTATCGAGACGAATGATGTCGCCTGCCTCGAGGCTCTTCAGTTCCCCTAAAGTCAGAACGGCGGTTCCAAGGAGGGCCTCGATGCCGACGGGCACGCCATCCAGCGCCTCGCGAATCGGAGTGGATGGAGGAGTCTCGGCCGGGGGCTGCGTTCCCGAGAGCAGTTGCAAGGCCTGTTGAACGCCGACCTCGAGGTCGATGGAAGCATCACCTGCAAGCAGGCAAAGCTGGAACTGAACGATGCCTGGCAAGCCGGATGAGGACTGCGTCATGTCGCCAAAGCGTTGGCGCAATATTTTCACCAGTTCGGTGGAAATGGCTGCGCACAGCGTTTCGACGATTTGCCGGGCCAGCTCTTGGGCTGGCCTGGCCTCCGTATTCAATGCCGCCTGGCAAAGTAAACGAGCCGAGGTTTCATTGATACGCACGCCGAGGCCGGTATGCTGATCTTGCCCCGAAATAGGTGTCATCGCCGAGTCTGGCAGATAGACACCTTCTGAAACGGCCAGGATGTCGCGTCCGAACCAGCGCTGCTCCCAATCTTCCAGCGCTGTGCGAACAAGACGCTGGAGTTGATCGAGATCCTTGGAGCCGAGCGGACGCCAGGGGTAGGCGGTCATGTTATCGGCGACCCTGCAGATCGAACAATTGCTGGATCATTTCGTTGGCCATGTTCAAGACCTGCGACGAGGCCTGGAAGCCGCGCTGGACAAGAATCAACTCTCCGAATTCACCCGATAGATCCACGTTCGAGGCCTCCTGGGATTTGCCGGTCACGGTGCCGACGCCGTCCTGCCCGCTTTTCAGCAAACGGTATCGGGCTTCGTCGGGAGCCTTGAACTGACTGTTCCCGGCCAGTCGCAATTGGGACGGGTCGGAGAAGTCCGCGACAGCAACCACGCCCAGGGATGTTTTCTGGGCATTGCTGTAGTTGATGATCAGTTCGCCGTTTTCATCCACCGAGATGAACGAAATTTCTCCAGTCCCGTAACCGTCCTTGCTGCCGACTTTCAGGCTGGAGGTCGTACCGGTGGACAGGTGCGTGATGGCACTGAAGTCGAAGCTGACGGTGTGGGCAGCGGTACCCGAGCCGATGTCGACATCGATGGTTTCGCTGCCAGGCGCGATGAGGCTGCCGATGAACGAAATCTCGAATTCCTTGATCGTGCTTCCAGCGGAGTCCTTGACGACGACGTTCCATTTTCCCGGATGATCCGCACCCTTGGCGGTGAACGTCACGTTCAGGGTCTTCTTGGCCCCGCCTTCGTCGTAGGTGTCGATGCCGGAAATCGTATGGGTTTCCGCGGTCGAGGAGAGATTGTCGGCAAAACTGATCTTGGTGGTGGCCTGGGGCTGGCTGATATTCCTGCCGTCGATGGAGGCGCCGATGATCCGGCCATCCTTGAGAAGCCCCAGCTGATATCCCGATTCGCGCTCGACGATGGTTCCCGAAGCCGACTGCTGGAAGCGGCCGGTCCGTACATAGACCTGCTCACCGGCGTGTCGCAGGACCAGGAAGCCCCGGCCATTGAGTGCAAGGTCAAGCTGCTCCTCGGACGGCCGCAGATCTCCCTGGGAAAAGTTGATGCGGGAATGGGAGTAAGTGACGCCGTTGCCTGATTGGCTGTTTCCCCCCGCGGAGCCCAAGGGAGGGCGATCCAGGTAGAACAGTTCGCTGAACCTGGGGTCCGACGACTTGAACCCGGCGGTATTCAGGTTCGCAACGTTGTTGCTGACGGTCTGCAAACCTTCCGAGTAGGCCTTCAGTCCGCTCAAGCCTGTATAGACAGCATTCAACATGGCAGGTCCTACCTTACAGATTCAATCTGTGACAACAACACGTTGGGAAGGAATTGATCGTCACCCATCTTCAGGGTCAATTCAGGTTGGCCGTTCTTGAACGATATGCTCTGTACGATCCCAGTTTGCGAGCCGGTGGTTCCCGATATATCGACAGTCCTGCCCAGCAGGCCGATGGCCTGGGTGGATCCCTGGATGCTCAGCAGCGTATCGACCTTTTCGCTGATCTGGCGGGATTGCTCCAGCGACGTGAATTGGGCGAGTTGCGAAATGAACTCGAAATTCTCGACCGGCTTCAGGGGATCCTGGTACCGGAACCAGTCGGTGCGGGCGACGACGCAGTACGTCTACAACGGCCTGAATGCCGTGGTGCAGGAAACCAAGCTCGGGGCGGGCGATGCGGACCGTGTGTCCACCTTTACCTACGATGCGGGGTTGCTGAAGACGCAGAACATTGCTGGGGTGGTGACGACATACGACTACGATGCGACCGGAAACATCACCCGTGTGTCGATCGATCGCAGCGACGCCGACGGCGCCGTGCGTAACGAGGCCGAGCTGATCAAATACGATGCGATGAACCGGGAGGTGCTACGCGCCTCGACCTGGAAAACCCCCAGCCAGACGACCTGGATCACCACCCTAGTCAAGGAGGTCCGCTACAACAAATACGGCGAGATCACTGGCCGGCGGAGCGCCGCCACAGCAGGCGTGGCCGCTACGCCATGGCAGGAGTACGCGGACTACGACAGCGCGGGCAGCCTATCCTTGGTGGCCGGCTCAGACAACAAGGCTTACACGGGTAATGGCTGGCGCGTGGACCGGACTGGCCTCTACGTACGCCTGGCCGACGCGGTCGATTTCTTCGATCTGCGTAAGTCGCTCGATTCTGCAACGGCCGAGCACGCCTATCGCGTGAAGGTCACCTACAAGAACACGAATGGCAGCACGGTTTCACAGAACCTATATGCCTCGTCAGTTCTTGGCAAGGTGACCTGGAACCTGTCTGGTGTGAACTTGGCGCAGCCCATCGATATCGGCTTGTTCAGCACGACGGACCAATCGCTGGGTGAGTTGACCGGCGCCATCACCGGGCAGCAACCTGTACTACAACACCATGGGGCTGCTGACGCGCAAGCTGCAGCCTAGCGTGAGCTACACGACCGCCACCGGCTTACAAGCCAGCATCCGGCCCGATACCTATTACTACTACGACCTGCTCGGTCAGCTGGTGGGGGTTCGGGATGCCAATACCAACGTCAATACCCAGGCGTGGCGGACCGGCCCCGACGGCAAGAGCATGGTCGTCCAGGAATGGCATGCGGACCTCGGGGTGAAGAAATTCGGCTTCGACGTGTTTGGCAACCGCCGCTACAGCATCGACGAGGAAGACCGCCGAACCGACTACACCTACGATGCCCAGGGCCAGTTGATCCTGGTGGAACGGCCGGTCGATCCCAACAAGGGCAATGCCCGCAGCACCGAACGCTACGAATACGACCAGTTGGGATATCGCATTGCCAGCGTCGACGCGCTTGGCAATCGGACAAAAACCTATTACGACGTGGCCAACCGCGTCACCCGCTTCGTCTCCCCGCAAGGGCGGGCGACGATGAACTACGCCTATACCTACGACAGCACGCTGGTCGGGATCGACGGCACGGTGGCTGGCGGATGGGTGCGAACGACGACGAATGCCGCCAATCTCTACACGACCGACAAGCTGGATGTTTTCGACCGAGTCCTGAGCCACCGGGACTTCGGGGGCCATCAGTTCACCTATACCTACAACAAGGCGGGATTGATCAGTAGCCAGCAGGGAACCAGCGGCCAGTCGATCAGCTATGCGTATTACGGCAATGGCCTACTGGCGTCCGTGACCGACAACGGCGCCCATACGACGTCGACCTATCAGTACGATAAGGACGGCAACCGAACCCGTGAAATGTATGCCGTCGCCGGCGGAACGCCGCTTCAAAATGCGGTGATCCAATACGATGCGCTGAATCGTGTCACGTCCATCTCGGGTGGCGACTACGAGATCAGCTATGAGTACGACGCGGTGGGCAACCGCCGCCGCGTCTACAGCAAGTACACGGACGGCCTGGGCAACACCAACGTCGAGCAGGACTACTGGTACGCCTATGACGCGATGAACCGGTTCAAGGTCACGATGGGACAACTGGCCGGGGCGCGGGGCGGAGCGTCGACCACCATCGTGGCGGGTACGACAGGAGACGGCGTCCAGATCGTGTACGACAAGGCAGGCCAGCGCCAATCGGCGATCTACGCAGGCAACAGCCAGACGCCGGCGCATACGGAAAACTACGCCTATGACGCGAACGGCTACTTGACCACCGTAACCATCGGTGGGGTCGTGCGTGCCGAGCGGGTCAACGACGCGGCCGGACGTGTCGTGCGCTATATCGAACGCAACGAGAGCAACAGCGTGCGCACGGATGTGACGCGTACCTGGGACGCGGATGGCCTGCAAACAGGAGAAACCGACAACCAGACTGGACGCACGACCCAATACCACTATTCCGCTGACGGCACCTTGGAAACGGTCGCCACGCAAGGAGGCGGTTCGGCCAGCACCACGACCACCTATACCTATGAGTGGTGGGATTCGGCCAAGCAGAAGGAAATAAAGACCGGCGCGGGATGGGGGGACGGATTCTCCAGATTTACCTATGACGTCAATGGCAATCTGAAAAGCGCGACCGACGTGGTGGGCAAACGTGAGTTCAGATACCTGGTTGATGGCGACGGACAGGTCCTGCGGCGCGATGAGTACCTGGGGGCCGATACTAATCCCGTCACGGGTGAACTGGAAAGTGCGCGTGGAAACCGCTCTCACTCCTACTACTACCTGGGTGGTCACCGCGTCGGCAACGTCGGCAACGATGGCGTTGAACGGGTGGATTATGCCCAGGAGCTGTCGCGGACGACGCCCGAGCAGACCAAGGCTGAGGACTACTACAAGCGATTCAAGCCGTCGGCGGGCGCGGATTTCGACGAAAACTACATGCCGATCAACAGTACCTACCCGGGTGCTTCAGCGGCGGCCTATACGGTGCGCAGCGGGGATACGCTGCGCAGCATCGCCACTTCGTTGTGGGGCGATGCGTCGCTGTGGTGGATGCTAGCCGATGCGAACGGTTTGAGCGGTGACGATGCCTTGGTTGCGGGCACAGTGCTGCGGGTGCCGAACAAGGTCACGAACGTGCACAACACGTCGGAGACCTATCGGCCGTATGACCCGGGCAAGGCGCTGGGGAATACCAGTCCGACGTTGCCCGAGCCGCCTCCGCCGCCGGGGCGGGGTGGGTGTGGCGGGATGGGGCAGATCCTGTCAGTGGTCGTGGCGGTGGTTGCGACGATTTACACGGCAGGGCTTGCCGCTTCAGTGCTCGCACCAGGTATGGCGGTGGGAGCTGGAGCGACGGCAGCAACGGCCGGCGCCATGGCAAGTGGCGCAGCGGCGTTGGCCGGCGGTAGCTTGGCGTCCGCTGCAATCGGTGGCGCAGTGGGAGCTTTGGCAGGACAAGTCACGGCAATGGCGACAGGCGTACAGGATAAGTTCAGTTGGACTGGTGTTGCTCTAGGGGCTGTTGGAGCAGGGGTGACAGCCGGGCTGGGTCAGGCTGGGTTGGTCAAGGCGGTAGCGAGTGCGTTCGGGAACAGCGCTACTGCTACGCAGGCAGCACTGGGCGGAATGCGATCGGCAGCCACACAAGGCATCGGGGTTGTGACGGGGCTGCAGTCCAGTTTCGACTGGAAAGGTGTAGCCGCTTCAGCCATTGCAGGGGGTGTTGCCCAGCAGGTAGGTGGCGTGTGGGCTGAGGGCTACGGTAGCGCGGAGTATATGACGCGTGGTTTGGCGGCAGGGATGACTAGTGCACTGGTACGAGGGCAGAGTCTAAGCCGGAATATCGGCAATATTGCGTTCGATGTGATTGGTGCAACTGTGGGTAATGCTCTTGCCGAGAATTTGTCTCAGATCAAACCCGGAGATAATGACCGTCAGGCAGATCTGGTGACGTCAGAAATTCAACGAATCTCGCGGGAAATGCGTAAAGAGTCTGAGT
>NZ_JAOCLR010000044.1:0-34317 GCF_029845405.1 Pigmentiphaga sp. GD03639 | reverse complement strand
CATTCGACGACATCGCCCGGCCGCAGGTAGCGGCCGTCGGCCACGCCACAGCCCGCGGGCGTGCCGGTGGCGATGACGTCGCCCGGCCGCAGGGTCATCGCACGCGAAATGTGCGCGACCAGCGCCGGGATCTTGAAGATCATCTGCTCGGTGGACGCATCCTGGCGGGTCTCGCCGTTGACCCGGCACATGATGCGCAGCGGATACGGCCGGGGAATGTCCCGCGCCAGCGCGATGGCCGGCCCCAGCGGGCAGGAGCGGTCCAGGCTCTTGCCCTGCAGCCAGTTCTGTCCGTAGCGGCCGGTCAGCGTCGGCGCCGCCTCGTTGGCCTGCAGCTCGCGGTAGCTCACGTCATTGCAGACGGTGTAGCCCGCCACGTGGTCGTAGGCGTCCTCTTCGGCGATGTCGCGCCCTTCCCTGCCGATCACGACCGCCAGTTCCGCCTCGTAGTCCATCTTGCTCGAGAAGTCGTGGCCGCCGATGGGGTCGCCGGGAGCCACCACCGTGCCGGGCAGCTTGGTGAAGAAGAAAGGCTGCTCGGGCGGCGTCAGCTTGCCCTCGGCGCCATGGTCGAAGTAGTTGACGACGTGCGCGAGGATCTTCGATCCCGCCTCGATGGGCGCCAGGAGGCGCACCGACTCCAGCGGGACGGCCGGCCCGGACGCGGCCAGGCCGGCGGCCGCCTCGCGGGCCATGTCGCCCGCTGCCAGGAACAGCCGCAGGTCGCGAAACAACGGCGCCATCCATTCTCGGTCCGCCGCGCAGGCGGCCAGCGCCAGGTCGACGACGCGATCTCCCTCGATCGCGCACACGTGCGCTCCGGCCACGGTGGCCATGCGTCCGATCTTCATCCTTGCTCCTTTCTTGTGTCAACGTCCCGCCATGTCCTTCATCACGGCGTACAGGCCGGGCTGGCGCTCGAAGCCGATGCCCGGCGACTGCGGCAGGATGGCCTGCCCGTCTGCGATGGCGACTTCCTCGCCGAAGCCGCTGAAGATCCCGAACGTGTCCGGGTAGGACTCGCATCCTCCCAGCCCCAGGCCGCCGACCAGGTGCAGGCACATCAGGTTGCCGCCGTGCGGATACATCGCGGAACGGGCGAAGCCGTGCCTGCCGGCCACCTCCAGCACGTTCAGGTATTCGGTGATGCCGAAGGACAGCGGAGGATCGAGCTGGATGATGTCGCGATCCGGACGAAAGCCCGCGTAGGACAGGAAATGATCCAGTTCCTTGCCGCAGGCCATGTTCTCGCCGGTGGCCAGGGGCCCCTCGTAGGCGCGGGCCAGTTCGGCATAGATGTCGTACTCCAGGAAATCGCAGGGCTCTTCAAACCAGCGCAGGCCGTAGGGCGCGATGGCCCGGGCATAGTCCAGCGCGGTGTCGCGGCCGAACGCGCAGCTCGCGTCCACGGCCAGGGCCCGGCCGTCGCCCATCTCGCTCAGCACCGCCTCGATGCGCCGGCAGTCCTCGTCCACGGACAAACCGCCTATCTTCATCTTCACCATCCGGTAGCCGGCGTCGCGGTAACGGATCATCTCGTCCTTCAGGTCGCGCGCGGTCTGGCCCGGGAAATACCAGCCGCCACCGACATACACCGGGGCATGCGTCCGTGCCCGCCCGCCGCCGTGGCGCTCGGCCAGCACGGCGTGCAGCGGCTTGTCCTCGACCTTGGCCACCAGGTCCCATACGGCCACGTCCACCGTGCCCATGGGAATGGCGCGTTCCGCGTAGCCGCCGCGCCGCTCCCGCCGCTGCCCGCAGGCCAGGATCGCCGCCGGATCGAAGTTGCGTCCCGTCGCATCCAGCAGGCTGTCGGGATCGGCCCCCAGGATGCGCGGCGCGATCCGGTCGCGGATCTGCTCGCCGCAGGCATAGCGGCCGAAGGAGTTGAACGCGAATCCCACCAGCGGCCGCCCGTCGCGGATCACGTCCGAGACCACCGCCACCACGGTGGCGGTCATCTGGCTGAAATCGGAGCGGGCGTTGGACAGGCGCGACTCCAGCGCGACCGTCTTCTCGATGACGTCGACGATGCGCATCAGTTCACCGTCGCGCCGGAAGCCTTCACCGCGGCGGCGAACTTGGCCATCTGCTCGCGCACGAAATCCACGCTGCGCGGATACGGCACGACGGTGCGCTCGAACGAACTCTCGGCCAGCTTGGCCTGCATGTCCGGCCCCGCCATGGCCTGTTCGATGGCGGCCACCAGCTTGTCGTGGACGGCGGCGGGCAGGCCCTTGGGCGCGGCCACCACCCACAGCGACACGGCATCGACGCCCGGATAGCCCGCCTCGGCGAAGGACGCGGTGTCGGGGAACAGCGGCGAACGCTTGTCGCCGGTCACCGCGATCGGAGCCAGCACGCCGCTCTTGACCTGCTGCACGACCAGCGCCGGCAGGTTGAACATCATGTCCACCTGCCCTCCCAGGAGGTCCGCGATCGCCGGCCCCGCACCCTTGTAGGGGACGTGCAGCAGCTTGATCCCGGCGGCGGTCTTGAAGGTCTCGCCATGGAGGTGGACGACGGTGCCCGCGCCGGCGGACGCGAAGCTGAGCTGGTCGGGCCTGGCCTTGGCCTCGGCCACCAGTTCCCGCACCGTCCGCGCCTTGATGCGCTTGCTGTTGACCACCAGCACGCCGGTCGCGGTGGCGACCACCGACAGGAAATCGAAATCCTTCAGGCTGTCGTAGGGCAGGTTGGCGTACAGGCTGGGATTGATGGCGAAGGCCGTATCCAGCAGTCCTATGGTGTAGCCGTCGGGCTGCGCCCGCGCCACCGTGGCCGTGCCTATCGTGCTGCCGGCGCCGCCCTGGTTCTCGACGAAGACCTGCTGGCCCAGCGCGGCGCCCAGCCGCTGCGCCAGTTGGCGGCCCAGCAGGTCGGTGCTGCCGCCCACGACATAGGGCACCACCATGCGGACCGCACGGGACGGGTAGTCCGCCTCGGCCGCGGCGGCCGCTCCCATCGCGCTTGCCCACAGGCATGCGGCAAGTCCCAGCCGGCGTAACGGTCGATACATGGCGCCCTCCCTTTTCCGGTGGCGCGGACGGCATGCCCCGCACGCCCCGCGCATGCGAAAAAGTATAGGAAGCGCGGCCGCCGCCGGCCATGGACGGGATTGGCGACTATTTGGACAAAATCAGGACGGCGCCTGCCAGGCCTCGCCCCGTTCGGCCGGGCTATCGCGGCCCGCGGCCTGGCCGCGATAGGCGCTGGGCGTCACGCCGCGCAGCTGCCGGAAACGCCGGGCGAAGTAGGCCTCGTCGGGAAAGCCCACGCTGGCCGCGATCTCGGCGATCGGCCGCGACGATCCCGTCAACATCCGGCACGCGAGGTCCATGCGCTGGTCGGCCAGGATCTCGGTGAAGGTGCGGCCGGTCTCCCGCTTGAGCAGATGCGCAAGATAGTGGGTCGACAGGTAGGCGGCGGCCGCCGCGTCCGCCAGCGTGATGGGCTCGGACAGGTGCTCGCGCATGAAGCGGCTCACGCGGGCCAGCGATGCGCGGCGGCTGCCCTGGAGCATCGAGGTTCGGGCCAGTGCCTGGAGATCGTCCTGGTACCGGCGGCACACCAGGCCGATCAGGCGGAACAGGTCGGCGCGGATGAATTCGATGGCATAGAAGCCACCCCGGTCGTGCTCGGCCTGCATGCGCAGGCACAAGCGGCGCACCTCGGCCAGTTCGTCGGCGCCGAGTTCGAAATCCAGGTGTTCCTGATACAGGAAGGGCGCGAGTTCGGGCATCTCGTCGACGGAGACATCCTCCAGCTCCAGCAGGTCGATGCGCGACTCCGGCCGCAGGAAATCGCGGCGGAAGTTGATGACGAAGAATTCGGCCGGCTCGACATGCCGGATGCAATGCACGCGCAGCGGCATGATGAAGCTGAGCGTGCCCGGCAGGATGGGCCGCACTGTCGCGCCCAGCACGTGCTCGGTGCGGCCCGCCAGGTTCACGTAGACCTGGAAGTACTCGTGCTTGTGCAGCGGCGGCTGCCCGACCGCGGTGGCCTGATCGCGGATCCAGAACGCGGTATGCGGAAGGAATTCGCTCGTGCGGTTGATCGGCGCGTCAGGCATCGCTTCGGTGCTCCCGGTTGCCGGCGCTTCCTATTCCCTGGGCGGAGCCGCGCGGCGCCGGAAATCGCGCAGCCGGAAACCCAGCGCGAACAGCGCGCCGAAATAGATCACGGCGGCGCCGGCCACCGCGCCCAGCAGCAGGGCCACACGCAGCCAGGCGTGAGCCTGCAGGCCCAGCCAGTCCACACGCTGTTCGGCCAGCCACAATGCGGCGCCCATGGCCGCCAGCGCCACCGCCACCCGCGCCAGGAAACCGCCCCACCCGGCCGCCGGCCGATAGACGCCGCGCCGGCGCAGGCCCGCAAGAAGAGCGAGCGCATTGATGCAGGCGCCCAGCCCGATGGACAGCGCGAGCCCGGCGTGATGCAGCCACGGCACGAACACCAGGTTCAGGCACTGCGTGGCCACCAGCACCACCAGCGCGATCTTGACCGGCGTACGGATATCTTGCCTGGCGTAGAAACCGGGCGCCAGGATTTTCACGGACAGGAGTCCGATCAGGCCCACCGCGTAGGCGACCACCGCCATGCGGGTCTGGGCGACGTCGGCGGCGGTGAAGGCGCCGTAGTGGAACAGCGTGCTGACCAGGGCCTTGGACATCAGCGCCATGCCCAGGCAGGCGGGCAGGCCCAGCAGCAGCGTCAGGCGCAACCCCCAGTCCAGCAACGCGCTGTATTCCTCGGCGTGGCCGGCGGCGTGCGCCTGCGACAGGTTGGGCAGCAGCACGGTGCTGAGCGCGATGCCCAGCAGCGCGGTGGGGAACTCCATCAGCCGGTCGGCGAAGGACAGCCAGGTGACGCTGCCCGGGGCCAGCCAGGTGGCGATGTTGGTGTTGATCAGCAGCGACACCTGGGCCACCGAGACACCCACGATGGCCGGCAGCATCTGCCTCAGGATGCGCCGCACATAAGGATCCGCCCAGGCCGCGCGCAGCCCCGTGCCGATGCGGGGACACAGGCCCAGCCGCGCCAGGGCGGCGAACTGCATCGCCAGCTGCGCCACGCCGCCGGCCATCACCCCCAGCGCCAGGGCATAGAGGGGGACGTCCAGATGCGGCGCGAGCCAGAGGCTGGCGGCGATCATCGACAGGTTCAGCAGCACCGGGGTGAACGCCGGCACGCCGAAATGCCGCCAGGTATTGAGCACGCCCGAGGCAAAGGCCACCAGCGACATGCACAATATGTAGGGGAACATGACGCGGGTCATCCAGACCGCCGCCTGGAAGTCGGCCGCGCGCTCCGCGCCCCGCAGCCCGCTGCCCATTGCGCTGACCACCCAGGGCGCGGCGACCACGCCCACGGCCGTCACCGCCATCAGCGCGAAGGTCAGCAGCGATGCCACGTGATCCAGGAGGCGGCGGGTGTCCTCGGGCGCATGGCGGTTCCGGACCTCGCCCAGGATCGGCACGAAAGCCTGCGAGAACGCTCCCTCGGCGAACAGCCGCCGCAGCAGGTTGGGAATGCGGAAGGCGACCCAGAACGCGTCGGTCAGGCTGCCCGCGCCGAACGCCCGGGCGATCAGCACGTCGCGCACGAGGCCGGTGATGCGGGACAACAGGGTATAACTACTGATCGTGGCCGCGGCGCGCAGCAAATTCATGGATGACCTTGTCTTGTACGCGGCGCGCCGCGCGAGTATGGTTGCCTTGCTCGTGGTTTTGCGGGGACTTCGCCACGAAGCATTTGATTTTACGGCCATTTGGGGCTATAGTCTTTGGCTTTGCGAAGCTCCTGCCGCCGCGTATAGCACATATAGCAAGTCGTGACTTCGCCCTACCAGATACGGAATTTTCATGGCTAATACCGCCCAAGCACGCAAGCGCGCCCGCCAAGCAGTGGTCCGCAACAAGCACAACTCCAGCCTGCGTTCGATGCTGCGCACGTCCATCAAGCGCGTGCGCCAGGCCGTGGAAGCCGGCGACAAGGCCGCCGCCACGGAAGTGCTGCAGAAAGCCACCAGCGTCATCGACCGCGTCGCGGACAAGAAGATCATTCACAAGAACAAGGCCGCTCGCCACAAGAGCCGCCTGGCCGCCGCCGTCAAGGCCCTGGCCTGATCTGACTCGGCTGCGCGGCCCGGCGCCGCGCGCGCAAGACGCCAGCCTGGCAGGATATCCTCCTGCCAGGCTGGCGTTCGTTCGTCCATACATATGCAAGCAGATACCCCGCTCGCGCAGGGAGATGCCCCGCCGCCCCTCAGGGCTGCCGGGGCTTGCCCTGGGCGTCGGGAATCAGGCAGGCCTCGACCGTGCGCAAATCGTTGTCGCGCGCGAAATCGTTCACGAACTGCCAGGCCAGGGGCTCGAGCGCCCGCAGCCGTTCGTCGACCACCACGCACTTCACGCCGTCGATGAAGGTGGGCACGACATAGGGCGAATAGGTGAAAGGACTCGCCACGCTCCCCTTGGGCCGAAAAGGCGACATCACGCCGGCCAGGCGTTCGGCCCAATCGCTGGGGCGGAACTTGCTGCCGTTGGAAGTGATACCCTGGATAATGAACTGCCTGACGCTTTCAGCCATCGTCGTTGTCTGCGGAAGGAGTCCGCGGTGAGGGGTCTCGTGAACCCGATGGATCCTGAGCCCGGTCTGTTGCACACCGGCGTTGCATGCGCCGACCGGGCCGCCCCGCGCGACGGCGGGGCTCGACGCGGACCCGGCAAGGCCCGATAGGGTCCCGCCAGGCTCGCAGCGGGCGGGTGCACGCCCCGCCAGGGAAGCTCGCCATTGTAGCGTATCGTCCCCCTCGCCCTCCACCCGCATGCTCAACGGCGGGCAGCGCGGCACGACCGCTTCCGGCGCCACGCGGACCAGGTCGCCGGCGCGACGCGCACAATCCTGGCGCGGCCGACACCGCCCCCGCCGCCTGTAACAATGCCTCGGGTATCATTGACCCTTTCCGCGAAACGAGCCGATGAGTCGATGGCCCGCGGCGCCACGGCACCGCCCGCCGATTCGGCAACTCCCTGTCAGAGGCGTCGTATGAACGCAAATCTCCAGCAAAACCCCAAGACCTCTCCTCCGCTGCGCCATTTCCTCCAGTTCAACGACTTCACGCGCGAGGAAATCGAATATCTGTTCAGCCGCGCCGCGCTGATCAAGCGCAAGTTCAAGAACTACGAACCGCACTTCACCCTGAGCGACCGCACCCTCGCCATGGTGTTCGAGAAAGCCAGCACCCGCACCCGCGTGTCGTTCGAAGCCGGCATGTACCAAATGGGCGGCTCGGTCATCCACCTGACCACGGGCGACTCCCAGCTCGGCCGCTCCGAGCCGGTCGAGGACTCCGCCCAGGTCATCTCCCGCATGGTCGACCTGGTCATGATCCGCACCTTCGAGCAGACCAAGATCGAGCGTTTCGCCGCCTACTCGCGCGTGCCGGTCATCAACGGCCTGACCAACGAGTTCCACCCCTGCCAGATCCTGGCCGACATCTTCACCTACATCGAGCATTGCGGCTCGATCCAGGGCAAGACCGTGGCCTGGGTGGGCGACTCCAACAACATGTGCAACACCTGGCTGCAGGCCGCCGAGCTGCTGGATTTCAACCTCCACGTCTCGACCCCGCCCGGATACGAGCTCGAGCCCGAACGCGCGGGCGTCGTCGACGCCGAGCGGCTCAAGCAGTTCGCCGACCCCATGGAAGCCTGCAAGGGCGCGCACCTGGTCACCACCGACGTCTGGACCAGCATGGGCTTCGAAGCCGAGAACGAGGAGCGCCGCGCCGCCTTCGCCGACTGGTGCGTCGACAGCGACATGATGGCCGTGGCCGACCCCGGCGCGGTCTTCATGCACTGCCTGCCTGCCCACCGCGGCGAGGAAGTCACCGCCGAAGTCATCGACGGCCCCCAGAGCGTGGTGTGGGACGAAGCCGAAAACCGCATGCACGTCCAGAAAGCCCTGATGGAATTTCTGCTTCTGGGCAAACTATGACCCCCCCTACGCGCTTACGCGCGCCCCCAGGGGCGATGCGGGCGGACCGGCAAAGCCGGATCCGCCGCATCCTGGGTCTAGTACCGGCTCTTTGAATTGCGCACCCAGCTTCGCTGGCTGCCAACGGCAGCAACGGTGTGGCGTACCAAGAAACAGGTCCTAGACCCAGGGCGCCGCGGATCCGGCTTTGCCGGTCCGCCAGCGCCGCCCCCTGGAGGGGGCCCGCGAAGCGGGTAGGGGGTGGTACAATCCCGGATCGCCCTTGTGAGGCCGGGGGGCGATTGCACGATCCCGCGCATATGGCACGGAGCGCCCCTTGGGTGCGCCCCCATATCCCGGTGACCTGACCGGCCAGAAAGCTGCACCGCCCAAGCGCGGGCCGTCCATGCCCTGGGAACATCAATGAGCGAAGTAAAGAAGGTCGTACTTGCCTACTCGGGCGGTCTTGACACATCCGTGATCCTGAAATGGCTCCAGGACACGTATCAGTGCGAAATCGTCACCTTCACCGCCGACATCGGCCAAGGTGAAGAGCTCGAGCCGGCACGCGCCAAGGCCCTGAAGTTCGGCATCAAGCCGGAACACATCTACATCGACGACCTGCGCGAGGAATTCGTCCGCGACTTCGTCTTCCCGATGTTCCGCGCCAACACCATCTACGAAGGCGAGTACCTGCTGGGCACCTCCATCGCCCGCCCGCTGATCGCCAAGCGCCAGATCGAGATCGCGCGCGCGGTCAAGGCCGACGCCGTCTCCCACGGCGCCACCGGCAAGGGCAACGACCAGGTCCGCTTCGAACTGGGCTACTACGCGCTGGAGCCGGGCATCAAGGTCGTCGCCCCGTGGCGCGAGTGGGACCTGCTCTCGCGCGAGAAGCTGCTGGCCTACGCCGAAAAAGCCGGCATCCCCATCGAAATGAAGCACAAGCAGGGCGGCGCGCCCTACTCGATGGACGCGAACCTGCTGCACATCAGCTACGAAGGCCGTCACCTGGAAGACCCGAAGGCCGAGGCCGAGGAATCCATGTGGCGCTGGACCGTGGCGCCTGAAGCCGCGCCCGACGCCCCCGAATACCTCGACGTCGAGTTCGAGCACGGCGACATCGTCGCCCTGAACGGCAAGCGCATGACGCCCGCCGAAGTGCTGACGGAGCTGAACAAGCTGGGCGGCAAGCACGGCATCGGACGCCTGGACCTGGTGGAAAACCGCTACGTCGGCATGAAGTCGCGCGGCTGCTACGAGACCCCGGGGGGCACGATCATGCTGCGCGCCCACCGCGCGATGGAATCCATCACGCTGGACCGCGAAGTCGCCCACCTCAAGGACGACCTGATGCCGCGCTACGCCAGCCTGATCTACAACGGCTACTGGTGGAGCCCCGAGCGCAAGGCGCTGCAGGTGCTGATCGACCACACCCAGCAGGCCGTGAACGGATGGGTGCGCCTGAAGCTGTACAAGGGCAACGTCTACACCGTCGCCCGCGATTCGAAGAACACGCTGTTCGACCAGACCATCGCGACCTTCGACGACGACGGCGGCGCCTATGACCAGGCCGATGCCGGCGGCTTCATCAAGCTGAACGCCCTGCGCATG
This sequence comes from Pigmentiphaga sp. GD03639, assembly GCF_029845405.1. Classification (NCBI taxonomy): domain Bacteria; kingdom Pseudomonadati; phylum Pseudomonadota; class Betaproteobacteria; order Burkholderiales; family Alcaligenaceae; genus Pigmentiphaga; species Pigmentiphaga sp. GD03639. Next base: position 24,720 of record NZ_JAOCLR010000044.1, on the reverse strand, counting down.
CGCATCGCGGAAAACGCCCGTCGCAAGCGCGGATGAGCCAACCGTCCGAACCTGTGCCTACCACCAGCCCGGAGACGGGCTGGCGTTGACCCGCCGTCGGCGGCCCTCGGGCCGCCGATTTGTTTTTCGAGCGCCATGAACGAGAACGCCCATCCGCCTCTAGTCATCATCCAGACCGGGCTCCCGCCCGAACCGGTGTCCAACCGGCACGGCACCTTCAGTTGCATGATCCGCGAAGCGGCCGGGCTGCGCGCCGGCGACGTGGAAGTCGTGGCCGTGCACCAGGGGGCCGAGCTGCGGCCGCCCTCCAGCTACCGCGCCGCCATCATCACCGGCTCGCCCGCCATGGTCACCGACCTGGCCGACTGGAGCGAACGCACGGCCGCCTGGATACGGCGCGCGGCGGACCAGGGCCTGCCCATCCTGGGCATCTGCTACGGACACCAGTTGCTGGCCCATGCGCTGGGCGGCAGGGTCGACTTTCATCCCCGCGGCCGCGAGGTGGGCACGCAGACGGTCGAACTGCTGCCTGCCGCCAGCGACGTTCCCCTGCTCGCGGGACTGCCCTCGCGCTTTCCCGCGCACCTGATCCACCAGCAAAGCGTGATGGAGCTGCCGGCCGGCGCCACCGTGCTGGCACGCTCGGAACACGACGCGCACCAGATCGTGCAATACGGCGATCGCGTGATTTCCAGCCAGTACCATCCCGAGTTCTGCCCCCGCATCATGGGGACCTACCTCGCGCACTTCGGCCCCAGGCTGGGCGAGGAAGGCTTCGACGTCCAGGCGCTGAACGCCCGGCTGCGCCCCGCCCCCGAGGCCCGCGAGCTGCTGCTGCGCTTCGTGCGGCAGCACGCGGCACTGCAGGAAGCGGCCTAGGGGTCGATACCCGGCACCACGACCGGCTCGATCTCCAGTTCCAGGCCGTAGCGTTCGCGCACGTCGTGCTGCACGACCCGCGCCAGCGCAAGCACGTCGCCCGATTGCGCGCCCCCATGATTGACCAGCACCAGCGCCTGGCGCTCGTGCACCCCCACCGGCCCCATGCGACGCCCCTTCCAGCCGCATTGGTCGATCAGCCACCCCGCGGCCAGCTTGTAGCCGCCGTCCTCTTGCGGATACGCCACCAGGCCGGGAAAACGGGCATGCAGCCGCTCGTATTGCGCGGCCGGCACCACTGGATTCTTGAAAAAACTGCCAGCATTGCCCAGCACGGCCGGGTCCGGCAGCTTCGCGCGCCGGATCGCGCAGACCGCCTCGAATACGTCGCGTGCCGTAGGCGAACCCGCCAGGCTCTCGTGCCGCCGCAGATCGGGATAGTCCAGCACGGGCGTCCATTGCCGGGGCAGTCGCAACCGCACGGCGGTGATGACCCAACGTCCGGGTTCGCGCTTGAAGACGCTGTCCCGATAGGCGAAGGCGCATTGCGCCGCGTCCATCTCCGTCCAGGCGTCGCGCAGCAGGTCGTAAGCCGTCAGGCCCGCGAAGCGGTCGCGCAGTTCGACACCATAGGCACCTATGTTCTGCACCGGCGCCGCGCCGACCGTGCCGGGAATGAGCGCGAGGTTTTCCAGCCCGCCCCAGCCCTGTTCGACACAATAGGTAACGAAGTCGTGCCAGATTTCGCCCGCCGCGGCTTCGACCACGCGGGACTCGTCGTCCTGGGCCAACAGCCGGATACCGCGCAGCGCCATCCGCGCCACCAGGCCGCGCACCCGGGGCGGCAGAACCAGGTTGCTGCCGCCGCCCAGCACCAGGAGCCCCGCACCGTCGGAACGCGCCAGGCAGGCCAGCGCCGGCAGCTCGTCGCGGCTGCGCAGCGTGACGCAGGCCGGCGCCGAACTGGCCAGCCCCAGGGTGTTGAGAGACGAAAGATCGCAGGCACCGGGCACGAGGCCCGCGCGAGCGCTGGAATCGGGAGCGACAGCCAATCTGGACACCAGGCAGGACGAACGAATGCGGCGGGAGGGATTTCCCGCGGCCCCGCCATCTTACTTGACTACAATTCCCCTATTCCAAGACAGGCCGCAAGCCGCACGCAAGGAGCTCACTCATGCCTACATTCGATGTCGTCTGCAAGCCCAACCTGGTCGAACTGCGCAATGCCGTCGAACAGGCCAACAAGGAAATCTCCACCCGCTTCGACTTCAAGGGCTCGGATGCCCGCGTCGAACAGACCGACAAGGAACTCACGGCCTATGCCGACAGCGATTTCCAGCTGAACCAGGTGCGGGACGTGCTGTTGAACAAGATGACCAAGCGCAGCGTGGACGTGCGTTTCCTCGACCAGGGCAAGGTCGAGAAGATAGGCGGCGACAAGGTCAAGCAGGTCCTGACCGTGCGCAACGGCGTGCCCCAGGACGCGGCCAAGAAGATCGTGGCCCTGATCAAGAACAGCAAGATGAAGGTCCAGTCCAGCATCCAGGGCGACACCGTGCGCGTGCAGGGCGCCAAGCGCGACGACCTGCAAAGCGCCATCGCGCTGCTGAAGAAGGACGTGACCGACCTGCCTCTGGGCTTCGAGAACTTCAGGGACTGAACGGTCCGGCTCGCGGAACGATCATGAATGCCCCGCCGGGACTCAGAGCACGGGGCGTTTGAACAGCATGGCGGGGTCGAGTTCGAGCGCCTTGGCCAGTTTCTCGATGTTGTCGACCGAGATGTTGACGCGCGCCCGCTCGACCTGACTGACAAAGGTCCGGTCGAGATGGGCGGCAAACCCGAGCTGCTCCTGCGACATCTTCTGCGCGACCCGGAACGCTCGTACGTTGTAGCCGAGGATCTCGCGCAGCGTCGTCAAGGACGCCGACGGATTGGGGGATCTCAGAGGTGCGGGCATTGACGCATACTCCCCACGACAGCGCGTTATATCTACCGCTTTTACATCACTTTTACTGGACGCGATTGCAACGCTTCGCAAAGCGCTTCAGCAAAAGTAATTCTGCGCCTGTCGGAGGGCGACACACATACGGGGCTAACCCTCGGTCATGCGGGCCGCGCCCGACGCGGGAAGCGCGCGCTTCCCGCGTTCGGGGGATCAACTCACCTGATCGGGAAAACGCTCGCGCACCGAACGCTCGATGCCCGCCGCGTCGAGCCCCAGCCCCGCCAGCAGCGCGCCCTGCTCGCCATGGTCGATGAAACGATCGGGCAGGCCGAGCTGCATCACGGGCACGGTCGTGCCGGCCTCGTTCAGCACCTCGCAAACGGCGCTGCCCGCGCCTCCCATGATGCTGCCCTCTTCCACCGTGACCAGCGCGGCATGCCGCGACGCCAGGTCGAGTATGAGTTCGCGGTCGATGGGCTTGACGAAGCGCATGTCCACCACCGTCGCATCCAGCGCCTGCCCCGCCCGCAACGCGGGGATGGCCAGCGTGCCGAACGCGAGTATCGCAATGCCGGCCTTGTCGCCGGGCTGCGCGCGGCCGCTCTGGCGCCGCACGACGCCCTTGCCCAGGGGCACGGTGTCCAGGCTGGCCGCCGGCGTCGCGCCGGCCCCCGCGCCGCGCGGATATCGGACCGTGGCGGGCCCCGGATGCCGATAACAGGTCGATAGCAACAGCCTGCATTCGGCCTCGTCCGAAGGGGTTGCCACCACCATGTTGGGAATGCAGCGCACGAAGGCGATGTCGTAGTTGCCGGCGTGCGTCGCGCCATCCGCGCCCACGAGGCCGGCTCGATCGAGCGCGAAGGTCACGTCCAGGTCCTGGAGCGCGACGTCGTGGATCAACTGGTCATAGCCTCGCTGCAGGAAGGTGGAGTAGATGGCCACCACCGGCTTGAGCCCCTCGCAGGCCAGGCCGCCGGCGAAGGTCACGGCATGCTGTTCGGCGATGCCGACGTCGAAATAGCGCTCCGGAAAGCGCCGCTCGAACTCGACGAGACCGCTGCCCTCGCGCATGGCCGGCGTGATGCCGATCAGGCGCGTGTCCTCGGCCGCCATGTCGCACAGCCAGTCGCCGAACACCTGGGTGAACGTCTTCCTGGGCGGCGTGGACGGCTTGCTGATGCCCACGGCGGGGTCGAACTTGCCCGGTCCGTGGTACAGGACGGGATCGGCCTCGGCCAGCTTGTACCCCTGCCCCTTGCGAGTGACGACGTGCAGGAAGCGCGGCCCGGAGAGCTTGCGCATGTTCTGCAGCGTGGGAATCAGCGAATCCAGATCGTGTCCGTCGATGGGGCCGACATAGTTGAAGCCCAGTTCCTCGAACATCGTGGCGGGCGTGACCATGCCCTTGGCGTGCTCCTCGATGCGCCGGGCCAGTTCGAACACGGGCGGCACGTGCGACAGCACGGCCTTGCCCACGTTGCGCGCGGCGGCGTAGAACCTGCCCGACATCAGGCGCGCGAGATAGCGGTTCAGCGCGCCGACCGGCGGCGAGATCGACATGTCGTTGTCGTTCAGGATCACCAGCAGGTCGACGTCGGGCAGGACGCCGCCGTTGTTCAAGGCCTCGAAGGCCATGCCGGCCGACATCGCGCCGTCGCCGATCACGGCGATGTGCTTGCGCTCGATGCCGGCGTTGCGCGCCGCCACGGCCATGCCCAGCGCGGCCGAGATGGAGGTGGAAGAATGGGCGGTGCCGAAGGCGTCGTACTCGGACTCGCTGCGCCGGGGAAAGCCGGAGATGCCGCCCTGCTGCCGCAGGGTCGCCATGCCGGCGCGCCGACCCGTCAGGATCTTGTGCGGATAGGTCTGGTGCCCCACGTCCCAGACGATGCGATCGTCGGGCGTATCGAAGACGTAGTGCAGCGCCAGGGTCAGTTCGACCGTGCCCAGGTTGGAAGACAGGTGGCCGCCGGTGCGGGATACCGACTCCAGCACGAAGGCACGCAACTCGTCGGCCAGCGCCGAGAGTTGGCAGCGGTCCAGTTTTTTCAGGTCGGCCGGAGATTCGATGCGGTCGAGCATATCGGTGGGCATGTTTCGGAGTCTCCGTTCAGCGATCGCGCAGCACGATGAAATCGGCCAGCGCGGCCAGGCGCGCACCGCCCGCGCCCAGCGGAGCGATGGCCTCGTGCGCGGCTTGGCGCAGTTGCTCCGCCAGGGTCCGGGCCTCGTCCAGGCCCAGTATGGATACATAGGTGGGCTTGTCGGCGGCCGCGTCCTTGCCGGCGGTCTTGCCCAGGCTGGCCGAGTCGGCGGTGACGTCGAGGATGTCGTCGACCACCTGGAACGCCAGTCCCACGGCTTGCGCGTAGCCGTCGAGCGCCGCGCGCTGGACCGAACTCGCCCCCGCCACGATGCCGCCCAGCGCGGCGCTGGCACGCAGCAGCGCACCGGTCTTGAGCCGATGCATGGCCTCCAGTTCGTTCCGGTCGAGAGGCTTGCCGACGCTGGCCAGGTCGATGGCCTGGCCGCCAGCCATTCCCAGGCTGCCGGCCGCCGCCGCGAGCACCTGCACCGCCTGCACGGTCAGGCCGGGGGCAATCGGCATGCCCGCCAGGGCCTCGAAGGCCAGGGCCTGCAGGGCGTCCCCCACCAGCAGCGCCGTGGCCTGGCCGAATTCCACGTGCACGGTCGGGCGGCCGCGGCGCAGGACATCGTCGTCCATGCACGGCATGTCGTCATGCACCAGCGAATAGGCATGGATCAGCTCGACCGCGGCGGCGGCGGCGTCCAGCGCCGCGTCGCTCCCGGCGCCGGATGCCGCGCAGGCCTCGCCCGCGGCATAGGTCAACATGGGGCGTACGCGCTTGCCGCCGCCCAGCACCGCATAGCGCATGGCGTCGTGCAACGCGCGCGGATCGGTATCCTGGGCAGGCAACAAACGCGCAAGCGCCTGTTCGGCGCGCACCCCGCACGCCGCCATCCAGACGGAAAAATCTTCGCGACTGCCAGCCATCAAGTCAGTCCCCGGCCTCTTCGAACGGGCGCAGCAATTCTCCCTCGAGGACCTTGACCTGCTGCTCGGCGCGCGCCAGCCTGTCCTGGCAGACCCGCACGAGGTCGACGCCGCGGCGATAGGCGGCCAGCGAGGACTCCAGCGGCATGGAACCATCCTCCATCATCGCCACCAGCGCCTCGAGCTCGCCCAGCGCGGCCTCGAAGTCCTGAGGCAGGGCCTGCTCGGGGGCGTCGCCCTGCGCAGGGTGGACATTCACGAATTTGTCGGCCAATCAAGCCTCCTGGATCTCGTCACGGCATCGAACCCGGAATTGTACGGGATGACGGGATACCGCCCCCGCCACCGGCCGGGTCGGGCCGGCGCGGCGGCGGGGACTTCTACGGCCGTCCGGGGTACAATAGCGGGCTTGATCGGGCAGATCATTTTCTTCGCGCCAGCACCATCTGCGAAGTCCAAACACCGCTCCAGGTCGCGTAAGGGGTGGTTTCGCAGCGAGGGGGACTGGCTTCACAACTCTCGCGGAGGGAAGTCATGACCGATATCGGTCGCGTGGCACACGTGGCGGCGAGCCGAGCGCAGCTCCCAGTCAGTGCCTATTTCGATGAAGCGCGCTTCGCGCGCGAAATGCAGAACATCTTTGGCCAGGCCCCGATTTATGTGGGGCACCAGAAAGGCGTCCCCGAAGTCGGGGACTACCGTACCCTGATACAGGAAAACGACGGCCGGGTGCTGGTGCGCAACCAGACCGGCGTCGAACTGCTGTCCAACGTATGCCGTCACCGGCAGGCGCTGATGCTGGGCAAGCACCCGGCCGGCGGCGAACGGCAGGCCGCGCATTGCAGCGGCAACCTGGGGCGCCCGGGCAACATCGTCTGCCCGCTGCACCGCTGGACCTACGATGCCCGCGGCAAGCTGATCGGCGCCCCGCTGTTCAGCGAAACGCCGGGCCTGGACCTGCAGCGTTTCCCGCTGCAGGAATGGAACGGCTCGCTGTTCGAGTCGCCCCGCGCCGGCGGCCGCCAGATCGCCGCCGAGCTTGCCGCGCTGGACGGCAGGCCCGAATTCGACTTCAGCGACTACGTCCTGGACCGGGTGCAGGTGCACCAGTGCAACTACAACTGGAAGACGTTCATCGAAGTCTATCTCGAGGACTACCACGTCGGCCCGTTCCACCCCGGCCTGGGCCGCTTCGTCACATGCGACGACCTGAGCTGGGAATTCGGCGACTACTACAGCCTGCAGCGGGTGGGCGTGCACAATGCGCTGGCGCATCCCGGCTCGGGCGTCTACCAGCGCTGGCACGACGCCCTCTTGGCCTACCGCAACGGCAGCGCGCCCGAATTCGGGGCGATCTGGGTCACGCATTTCCCGACCCACATGATCGAGCTGTATCCGCACACGCTGGTATTGTCGACGCTCTATCCCAAGAGCCCGCAGGAAACGGTCAATATCGTCGAGTTTTATTATCCCGAGGAAATCGTCCATTTCGAACGCGATTTTGTCGAGGCCCAGCAGGCGGCCTATATGGAAACCGCGGTCGAGGACGACGAGATTGCCGAACGCATGGATGCCGGCCGCAAGGCATTAATGGAACGCGGTGCCAACGAAGCCGGCCCCTACCAATCCCCCATGGAAGACGGCATGCAGCACTTCCATGAATGGTATCGGAAGGCCATGGACGAGCCGGAAGATATGTAAAGACGTAACTTTTGTCTGACTGCCCATCAAAGCGCCCTTCACGGGCGCTTTTCTTTTTTTCAATCGCGGCGGGCCCAGGCCGGTCATGACGATTTTGAAGGCAATGCCCACTGATCTGTAATAAATACACGGTGCCCCGGCGGCATGCGCACCATTACAAATACACACACTGCCGCCTTGTCAACCATAGAGGCGGCGCGTAACTTTCAAATCGAAATTCAGGCTTGGATGCATATACGGCCGGATTTTCGCCATAGGCAAAAAAAGACGGGAGAAAAGCATGCTGCATTATGCAGTCGTATTTTTCGTCATCGCCATCATCGCGGCGGTTCTGGGTTTCGGCGGCATTGCCGCCGGTGCCGCGTCGATCGCGAAGATATTGTTCTTCATTTTCATCGTGCTTGCGGTCCTGTCGCTGCTGAGCGGCCTGTTCCGAAAATGATTCACGTCCAAGGAGAAAAATCATGAACGTTCGTACCCTGCTCGTCGCCGGCATCATCGGTACCGCCACGGTCATGGGCGGTTGCACGTCGACCCGCACCCATCAATCCGCGGGCGAATATGCCAGCGACGCCGCCATTACCGCCAAGGTCAAGGCGGCCCTGGTCTCGGCCAAGGACGTCAGCGCCGCCGACGTCAACGTCGAAACCTTCCGCCGCACCGTCCAGCTCTCCGGCTTCGTCAACTCCCAGGCCGAAGCCTCCCGCGCCGTGGAAGTGGCCCGCGGCGTCGAGGGCGTCCAAAGCGTCCGCAACGACCTGCGGGTGAAGAACAACCCTCGGTAAAGTCCCCATGCGCTGACGCGCACGCAACAAAAAACGGCTTCGCCCAAAAAAGCGAAGCCGTTTTCTCATTCCAACCAGCAACCAGCCAAAACCCCAGACCCCGCCAGCCGCTTGGTACCCCAGGATGCGGTGGATCCGGCTCCGCCGGTCCACCCGCATCGCCCCCTGGGGGGCGCGCGTCAGCGCGTAGGGGGGGCTAACCTCTACCCTTTTGCGTTCATCAGGGCGCGGATGCGCTGCTCGATGGGCGGGTGGGAGGCGAACAGGGCGCCGAAGCCCTTGGCGGCGCCGGCGATGCCGGACGCCTCGAAGCTCTTGGGCAAGTCGCCGGGCTCCATGCCGCCCAGGCGGGCCAGCGCGCGGATCATGGGTTCGCGCGAGCCCAGCAGGTAGGCCGAGCCGGCGTCGGCACGGTATTCGCGCAGGCGCGAGAACCAGGCGACGATGATGGAGGCCAGGATGCCGAACACGAGTTCACAGACGATGACGGTGGCGAAATAGCCGATGCCGCCGCTGCGTTCGTTCTTGAGCACCATCTGGTCGACCACGTAGCCCACGACCCGCGCCAGGAACACCACGAAGGTGTTGACCACGCCCTGGATCAGGGTCAGCGTCACCATGTCGCCGTTGGCGATGTGGGCCACTTCGTGCCCCAGCACCGCGCTGACTTCTTCCTCGGTCATCCCCCGCAAGAGGCCGGTGGATACCGCGACCAGCGCGTCGTTCTTGAAGGCGCCGGTGGCAAAGGCATTGGGCTCGCCCTCGTAGATGGCGACCTCGGGGCGGCCGATGCCGGCGCGGTCGGCCAGTTGATGCACGGTGTCCACCAGCCACTGTTCCTCGGCGCCGTTGGGCGCGTTGGGATCGATGACCCGGGCGCCGGTGCTCCACTTGGCCATCGGCTTGCTCATGAGGAGCGAGATGATGGAGCCGGTGAAACCGACGACGAGCGAGAAGATGGCCAGCGCCTGGATGTCCAGGCCGTTCGCGGTCAGGAAACGGTTGACGCCGAGGATGCTCAGCGTCGCCGTCAGGACCAGCATGACCGCGATGTTGGTCGCCAGAAATAACACGATGCGTTTCATGAGGGCAGGAAGCTCCGAAAACCTTTTGATGTCTTGTCCGGGGGTGGTTTTTCCCCTCGGCCACCGGGAACCGCCCCGCGCGGCGCCGAATGTGACGGCAACAGGCATCGGAAGTTCCCTCCGGCCGCCGCAGAACGGCAAGAGGGGCGATACCCGTTTCCCGGTTGGGGCTATATGGTAGCCGGGACGATGATTTCAAGGCGAATACTGGGGTTTACCCCAGAAGCTACAATCGAGGCCACCTCATCGCCGCCCGCCCTCCATGCAAGCCCTCTGGATGCTCTTCGCTTCGCTGATGTTCGCGATCATGGCCATGTTCGTGAAATTCGCCTCCGAAGAGGCCAGCCTGGGGCAGATCATCCTGTTCCGGGGACTGCCCACGGCGGCGGGCATCCTGGCCTGGGCCTGGGCCACCCGGCGCATCGTGATCCCGCCGACCTGGCGGCTGCACATCATGCGCAACGTCGCCGGGGTCGGGTCGATCTGGCTGTCGTTCTTCGCCATGGGCCGGCTGCCGCTGGCCACCGCGATCACCTTGAACTACACCTCGCCGCTGTTCATCGCCGGCTGGATGATCTGGCGCCAGCACGACCTGACCGACCGGCTGCGCACCCTGGCGGTCGTCATCGGCTTCATCGGCGTGATCGCGATCCTGCGCCCCACTCTGGACCATTCGCAATGGCTGGCGGCGCTGCTGGGCCTGGCCGCCGGCAGCCTGACGGCGATCGCCGTGATGCAGGTGCGCTCGCTGGGCCAGTCCGGCGAACCCGAATGGCGCATCGTGCTGTTCTTCGCGTTGTCGTCCTGCCTGACCGGCGGCATCGCCACCTCCGTCACCGGCTGGCAGCCGCCCTCGCTCTATGGCTGGTTCACGCTGCTGGGCGTCGGCATCAGCGGGCTGCTGGGCCAGTTCGCGATGACGCGCGCCTTCAGCCGCGGGTCGGCCGCCCTGTCGTCGGTGCTCCAGTACAGCACCATCCCGTTCTCGGTCCTGCTCGGCTACGTGTTCTGGGACGACCATCCCGACATGCTGGGCTGGGCCGGCATGATGCTGATCGCGGCGGCGGGCCTGGTCTCGACCTGGCGCACGCTGGTGCTGGCGCGGCGGGCCTGAGTCCGTCGCCGGCCGCGCCGCCCTCGCCCCGCCGGCCATGCTGGGTTGCAGCAAAACGCCGTCGGGTTCACACTTGATGCGTTAACGGCCGTCCTCCCTTCCCATGTCCCTGAAGCTGTCCGTCCTCGACCTGAGCCCCATTCCCGCCGGCTACACGCCCACCGACGCCCTGTCCAACAGCGTGGACCTCGCGCGCCAGGCCGAGGCCGCGGGCTACCACCGCTACTGGCTGGCGGAACACCACAACACGGGCATGCTGGCGTGCTCCGCGCCGGAACTGCTGATCTGCCGGATCGCCGGCGCCACCACCCGGCTGCGCGTGGGATCGGGCGGCATCATGCTGCCCAATCACAGTCCGCTGAAGGTGGCCGAGACGTTCCGCGTGCTGGAGGCGATGTTCCCGGGCCGGATCGACCTGGGCCTGGGGCGCGCGCCGGGCACCGATCCGGTAACCGCCAGCGCGCTGCGCCGGGGCCACGCCGATGCCGATGAATTCCCGCAGCAGCTGGCCGACCTGGTCGGCTACCTGAAGGACGTCATGCCGTCCGACCATCCCCATGCGCGGGTGCGCGCCACGCCGGTGGGGGTGCCGTGCCCGCCCATCTGGATACTGGGCTCGAGCCTGTTCGGCGCGCGCGTGGCCGCCGCCAACGGTTTCGGCTTCGCCTACGCGCACCACATCGTCCCCGAGAACGCCCATGCGGCGATGCGGCTTTATCGCGAGGAATTCCGCGCCTCGCCGTTCGGCCACGAGCCGCGCGCCATCCTGGCGGTGTCGGCCGTCTGCGCCCCCACCGCCGACGAAGCCGAGCGCCTGGCCTCCACCGCCGACCTCAGCATGATGCGCACGCGCAGCGGCCGCACCCGCACCCCGCTGCCCAGCGTCGAGGAAGCGCTGGCCTACGTCTATCAGCCCGACGAAGAGGCGCTGCGCCAGTACAACCGCACCCGCATCCACATCGGCACGCCCGAGGCGCTGGCCGGCTCGATCGGCGCGCTGGCCCGTGCCACGCAGGCCGACGAGGTCATGATCAACTCCCAGATCCACAGCCACGAATACCGGGTCCGCAGCTACCAGTTGCTGGCCTCGGCGCTGATGGCCTGACCGCTTCCCACCCACGCGCATACCAAGGGATCAACATGCAGCTCCAAGGAAAAGTCGCTCTCGTCACCGGCGCCGCCAGCGGCATCGGCAAGGAAATCGCCGACACGCTGGCCGCCGCGGGCGCCGCCGTCGCCATCGCGGACATCAACCTGACGGCCGCCCAGGCGGTGGCCGACGAACTCAGGCTCAAGGGCTGCCAGGCGATGGCGGTGGACTTCGACGTGACCGACGAGGCGGCTGTCGAACGCGGCACCCAACAGGTGGTCGACACCTTCGGCAGCGTGGACATCCTCGTGTCCAACGCCGGCATCCAGGTCGTCAACCCCATCGACCAGTTCGCGTACGCCGACTGGAAGAAGGTCATGGCCATCCACGTCGACGGCGCCTTCCTGACCACCAAGGCGGCCCTCAAGCACATGTACCGCGACGATCGCGGCGGCATCGTCATCTACACGGGATCGGTGCATTCGCACGAAGCCTCGCCGCTGAAGTCGGCCTACGTCACCGCCAAGCACGGCCTGCTCGGCCTCGCCCGCGTGCTGGCCAAGGAAGGCGCCAAGCACAACGTGCGCTCGCACGTGGTCTGCCCCGGCTTCGTGCGCACGCCGCTGGTGGAAAAGCAGATTCCCGAGCAAGCCCGCGAGCTCGGCATCCCGGAAGAGGAAGTGGTCAAGAAGGTCATGCTGGGCAACACCGTGGACGGCGAGTTCACCACCCTGCAGGACGTCGCGCAAACCGTCCTGTTCCTGGCGACCTTCCCCACGGCCGCCTTCACCGGGCAATCGTTCGTCGTCAGCCACGGCTGGTATATGCACTAGAGATGGGAGCCCCCCCTACGCGCTTACGCGCGCCCAGCATGGTGAGCCCCCAGCCGCTGCGCGGCAGCCCCCCGAGGGAGAGGGGGCCCGCCTTGGGACGGCCCGGCGCCGGACCCCGTCGGGCGGCACTGGCGGACCGGCGGAGCCGGATCCGCGGTGCCCTGGGTCCGGAGACATCCGCTACGTGCGCCATGGGTGACTGAAATGACTCGTTCCATCCAATCGCGGCGCGGCGAACTCGGCTACGACACCGTCGCGCTCGTCCTGCAGGGCGGCGGCGCGCTGGGCTCCTACCAGGGCGGCGTCTATGAAGGCCTGGCCGAGGCCGGCCTGCATCCGGACTGGATAGCCGGCATTTCGATCGGCGCGATCAATGCCGCCATCATTGCCGGCAACGCGCCCGAGCGGCGGGTCGAACAATTGCAGCGGTTCTGGGACCACATCTGCCGTCCGCCGCTGCTGCCGCCCACGCCGGTGGACGCGTTGCGCGATGCGCTCGCCCATCTTCCCGGTCCGGCCGGCGCGGCGCTCAGCGCCTGGGAAGCCTGGCGCGCCGTCCTGGAAGGACAGAACGGCTTCTTCGTGCCGCGGCCGGTGCCATCATGGCCCGCGCAGCACGACCCGGGCACCGCCAGCGTCTACGACAGCACGCCGCTCAAGCGCACGCTGGAAGAATTCGTCGATTTCGACCGGCTCAATCATGGCGGCACCCGCATATCGGTGGGCGCCGTCAACGTGCGGACCGGCAACTTCGCCTATTTCGACAACACCACCCGGGTGCTGACTGCCGACCACATCATGGCTTCGGCCGCCCTGCCCCCCGGATTCGCGCCGGTCGAGATCGACGGCGAATACTACTGGGACGGCGGCGTCGTCTCGAACACGCCGCTCTACCAGATCCTGCAATCGAGTCCGCGCCGCTATTCGCTGGTCTTCCAGGTCGACCTCTGGAGCGCGCACGGCCAGGTGCCCGGCAACCTGAGCGAAGTGCCCATCCGCCAGAAGGACATCCAGTATTCCAGCCGCACGCGCCTGGTGACCGACTACATGCGCGAAGTGCAGGAATACCGCGGCCTGCTGCGCGAACTGCTCAAGCACGTGCCGGCCGGGCACGGCCGCGAGCCCTGGATGAAGCGGGCGCGCGAACTGGCCAGCGACCGACGCATCAACGTGCTGCACCTGATCTACCGCGGCGAGAAATGCGAAGCGCCGTACAAGGACTACCAGTTCGGCCGGCTGGGCATGGAAGAACGATGGACCGGAGGCCTGGCCGACATACGCCGTACACTTGAACATCCGTCCTGGCTCGAGGTACCCAGCGCCGAACATCCGTTCGTCACGCACGACGTGCACCGGCCCCCGGACGGCCGTTGAACGTCATGAACGCCTATCTCACGCTCTTCGACATCGCCGGTTTCGTCGCCCTGCTGCTGTGGGGCGTGCACATGGTGCAGACCGGCATCCAGCGGGCCTTCGGTCCGCGCCTGCGCACCACGCTGGGCGTGGCGCTGGGCAATCGCGTATACGCCTTCTTCGCCGGACTTGGCGTGACGGCCATCCTGCAAAGCAGCACGGCCACCGGCCTGATCGTGGCGGGTTTCGCCGCCAACGGCCTGGTGGGCCTGGTGCCCGCGCTGGCCGCCATGCTGGGCGCCAACGTCGGCACCACCCTCATCGTGCAGGTGCTGTCGTTCGACATCTCCCGCATCGCTCCCATCCTGGTGCTGATAGGCGTGGCCATGTTCCGCCGCGGCAACGCCACGCACGTGCGCGACCTGGGACGGGTCTTCATCGGCCTGGGCCTGCTGCTGCTGTCCCTGCACCTGCTGCTTGCGCAGCTCGAACCCTATCGCGACCTGCCCGCCTTGCGCTCGGCGTTGAAGGCGCTGTCGGGCCAGCCCGGGATGGCGATCCTGCTGGCCGCCGTGCTGGCCTGGGCCGCGCACTCCAGCGTGGCCATCGTGGTGCTGGTCATGTCCTTCTCGGCCCAGCGGCTCCTGCCGGTGGACGTCGCCTTCGCGCTGGTGCTGGGCGCCAACCTGGGCACGGCCATCAACCCGCTGCTGGAAGGCTCCGCCAAGGACGACCCCCAGGCCCGCCGGCTGCCGCTGGGCAACCTGCTGAACCGCGTGGTGGGGGTGCTGATCGGCCTGGCCATGCTGCACCACATCCATCCCTGGATGACTCAGCTGGCGGGCGACAACGCGCGCGCCGTGGCCAACTTCCACACGGTCTTCAACCTGGCGCTGGCCGTCCTATTCCTGCCGCTGCTCACCCCTTACGCCGCGCTGCTGCGCCGGTGGCTGCCGTCCAACCCCGCCGCCGACCCGGGGCAGCCCCGGTACCTGGACGCCGCCGCGCGCGACCTGCCCGTGGTCGCGCTGGGCAACGCGGCACGGGAAGCGCTGCGCATGGCGGACACCCTGCAGACCATGCTGCACCACTCGCGCCAGGCGCTTGCCACGGGCGATCGCAAGCGCATCGCCGAGGCGCGGCGCCTGGACGACGTGCTCGATCGCCTGAACGGCGCGATCAAGACCTACGTCGCGGGCCTGGACCCCGACGAACTGACGCGCGAAGACCGGCGCCGGGCCGACGAGATCCTGACCTTCATCATCAACCTGGAACATGCCGGCGACGTCGTGGACAAGAATCTGCTCAACGACATCAGCAAGCTGACCAAGCGGGGACTTGCCTTCTCGCCCGAGGGGCGGCGCGAGCTCGACGACATGCATGGACGATTGGAGGCGAACCTGCGCCTGGCCGCCTCGCTGTTCGTGACGGCCGACGCCCGCGCCGCGCGGCTGCTGGCCGCCGAGAAGGAGACCTTCCGCGGCATGGAAGGCCAGGCAACGCAAACCCATTTCGAACGCCTGCGCAGCGGCCGGATCGACACCACGGAAACCAGCGCCCTGCACCTGGACGTGCTGCGCGACCTGCGCCGCATCAACAGCCATCTCGTGGCATCGGCCGCCTATGCCGCGCCCGAGGTCCTGAGCGCGTCAGGCACCGGCCCCATTGCAACCGGCACCCCCGAGACCGCCGGCACGCCGGAATGAACCTCAGTGGGCGGACGGCGGGGGCGGAGAAACGGGATCGGCCGCGGTGACCGCCGGAGCGGCTTGCCCGTGCTCCGGCCCGTGGGCATGGCGGTGGAACACCGAGTTGACGGCATAGATCGCCAGTACGCCGGCCGCGATCAGCACGAATTGCGGCAGGCTCTCGCGCACCGTGGTGCGGCGCTGCATCTGCGGCATCAGGTCCGCCACCGCGATATATAGGAAACTGCTGGCCGCAAGCGTCAGCACGTAGGGGACCCATTGCCGGGAATCGGCCAGCAGGTAGTAGCCGACCAATCCGCCGGCGATGGCGGTCATGCTCGACAGCACGTTGAACAGCAAGGCTTTCTTGCGCGTGAAACCGGCGTTGACCAGCACGATGAAATCGCCCAGTTCCTGCGGAATCTCGTGCGCGGCGATGGTCAGCGTGGTCAGCACCCCCAGCATGGGATCGGCCAGGAAGGCGGCGGCGATGACGATGCCGTCGCAGAAATTGTGCAGCCCGTCGCCCACCAGCACGGCCATCCCGCCGCGTCCGGCCTCGTGGGCATCGTGCCCGGGAGGATGCCCGTGCCCGTCGTGCTCGTGGTGGTGGTTGTGGCGCAGCACCGCCAGCTTCTCGAGCATGAAGAAACCCAGCAACCCCGCCAGCAGCAGCGCGAACAGCACGCGCGTGTCGGCCTCGGAATCGAAAGCCTCGGGCAGCGTGTGGAGCAGCGCCACCGACAGCATGACGCCGACCGAAAAGCTGATCATCTGGTGAAGAAAGCGGGCGAAATACCGGAAGGCCAGCCAGCCGGCGACGACCACCGACAGGACTCCGCTCGCCAGGGTGGCGAGCAGGATGAAGGTTAGGGTCACGGGATGCTCGTGAAACTCAGTTGCAGAAACAGAAGTATACGTAACTTCCGGAGTTTTACGAATCGATGTCGCCGGCCAGCAGCCGCGCGGTGCGGAACAGGCGTTCGCGCCTCAGGATGGCGGCCGGAGACTCGTCCCGGCCCAAGGTCCGGGCATACTCCGGCAGGCGCCGCAGCGCGGCCGCCAAGGAAACCCTGTCCTGGTCCACCCAGGCCGCCAATTGCCGGTCCGGATCCCTGACGGACACATCCAGGCGGCGCAGTTCCGAGCGATTGAAATCCTTCAGGTTCCAGGTCAGCACGCACACCTCGGGGCGCACGAGCCGGGCGCTCCGGGCACGGCTCGCCAGCCCCGCCGCGACCACGTGCCGGTCTTTCGGATCGCTGTAGTGCAGGCCCACCTCGTAGGCCGAGACATCGCCGGCGTTCGCCTCGGGAAAGCGGCGCCCCATGGACGCCCACTCTTCTTCCAGTACCGCCGGCTCGACCTCCCAGATCCGGGCCGCGTTGCGCCGCCACTCCTGCCCGATGCGCTCGCTCCAGACCGGCCGGAACCAGCCGGTCTGGGCCAGGTCCAGCAACAACGGCCGCAGGATGCTGGACATCAGCACGCAGGCATCCAGGACCAGCCACAGCGGCGGGTGGTCCGCGGCCGGCCCGGGTATCGGGGGAAACGCGTTCACAGATGCCGCGCGAACCAGTCCTGGGCCAGCCGCCATCCTTCCTTGGCATCGGCCTCGCGGTAACTTGGCCGGTAATCGGCGTGGAATCCGTGGGGCGCGTCGCGGAACAGCACGAAACTCGACTCGCGAGCGGCCGGGCCGCCCTTGGCCAGGGCATCCTTCATGGCATTGATGGAAGTCGGCGGAATGCCCGCATCCTGGCCTCCATACAGGCCCAGCACCGGTGCCTTCACCTGCGCGGCGATGTCGACGGGATTGAGCGGCTGCAAGGCCGTGGGATCGCCGACGAGCTTTCCGTACCAGGCCACGCCGGCCTTCACCGCCGGATTGTGGGCGGCATACAGCCAGACAATGCGGCCGCCCCAGCAGAAACCGGTCACGCCCAGCCGCGTACGGCTGCCGCCATGCGTGGCGGCCCAGCGCGCGGTGGCGTCGAGATCGGCCAGGACCTGGTCGTCGGGCACCTTGCTGACCACTTCGGCGGACAACCTGGCGATCTCGGTGTACTTGGACGGATCGCCCTGGCGCGCGTACAGCTCGGGCGCGACCGCCAGGTAGCCGGCCTTGGCCCAGCGGCGGCAGACGTCGCGGATGTATTCATGCACACCGAAGATTTCCTGCACCACGAGCACCACCGGCGCGTTCTTCTTGCCGGCCGGCGCCGCCCGGTAGGCGGGGATCTCGCCGCCGCGCACGGGAATCCTGACCTCGCCCGCGACCAGTCCGTCCGTGCCGGTGCGGATTGCCGTCTGGGCCATGACCGGCCCCGCGGCCAGCGTGAAACCGCCGGCCAGCGTGGTGGTGAGGAAGCCGCGCCGGTTCAGGCTGAGCGGCGGCAGGAGACTGTCGAATTCGGTACCCGGGCTGTCCATGGAACCCTCCTTGGGGACACGGCGGTTGACGAAGAAACGATTCAGCCCGGCGGAGGTTCGACCGTGTTTCGGCCCCGTTCCTTGGCGCGCTCCAGTGCCGCCTGCGCCCTGGAAAACGTCGCCTCGAAATCCCCCTGTGCCCGGACCACGCCGGCCGACAGGGTGATCTGCGTGCCCAGGCTGCCCCGCAGCGCGAACTGGCGTCCGCCGACGTGCAGGCGCAGGCGTTCGCACATGGCGAGCGTTTCCGCCAGCGAAGCCGGAACCAGCACGGCGAAGCGGTCGCCGGCCACCCGCGCCAGCATGTCGAGCGAGGGCAGCAGATTCCTTGTCAGATCGGCCAACTGGCGCAGGATAGCATCGCCCGCGGCGCGGCCCAACGCCTGGTTCAGGCGGTCGAAACGGTCGATGTCGATCAGCGCCAGGCACAGGGGTTCGCCATCGCGCTCGGCGCGTGCCATCTCGGCGGGGTAGGCCGTGGCCATCCATCGACGGTTGTAGAGCCCGGTGACGGCATCGTGACTGGCCATGAAGTCGATGCCGGCAGAAGCCTCGCGCGGATCGTGGCGCAGATTGGCCGCCCGCAGCCGCGCGCTCAGCATGTCCAGCGCGTTCAGCGCGATGCGCGGCACCGTTTCCATCACCGCGCGCAGCCGCGTTGCCTCCAGCGCCACCAGCCGGGCGGGCCACTGCGCGGCCACGTACACGGTACCGCCTTCGGGACCGACCAGCGCATGCTCGCCCAGGCCGTCGCCGGGAACGAAGCGCGCCACCCGCTTCTGCAGGTCGGCGTCCAGGAAGGCGGCCAGTTGCCCTTCCACCAGCACATAGACATGGTGATTGGGCTCGCCCGGCTGCAACAGGATCGCGCCGTGGGCGAGGTGGGTGGCGAAGGCGAACTCCCGGACCCGGTCGCGCTGGTCCGGCGTGCAGCCGGCGAACAGCGGCGAGCGGGCCAGGGCATCCAGGTCCTCGGCGGTCAGGTCGCCGGGCGAGCCGTCTGGAGGAAGATGGGAGGGAATATGGCCGGTCATCCCCCGTTTATCGGCATCGAGGCGGGCAAATTGAGTTCGCCCTACAGTTCCGCCGGCCTGCGTCCGATAAGAGATTCCATGAGCCCGCGAACCTTCCTTTCCCGTCCTTTCGCCCCCCCGCCGACCCGCCGCGCGCTGCGCGCAGGATGCCGGCTGCTGGCCGCGTGGGTCTTGCTGGCGGCGGCCGGCTGCGACTACCTGGGCCTGCAGCCCGTCTCGCAGATCGAGGCCAGGAAGGACTCCGAGGGGCGCGCCATCGGCGGGGCCTGCCGCCAGGCTGGCCGCGCGCTGGAAGACTGCTACACGTTCAATCCGCACATGTCCAAGGCCGCGATCTTCACCGGCTGGAAGGAAATGAACGACTACATGCTGCAGAACAGTCTGACGGAAGTCCGCCCCGAGGTCGCGCCGGTGCTGCCCGCCGGCCGCGCCAGGGCCGACGCGGCACCGGCGGGCACTCCCATGGCCAGCCCGCCCGGCAAGCCGGCGGCACGCGCGACCGTTTACACTACGCCCTAAGGCCGTCCCGACGCGGACGAGCGCCTTCCGGGAAACGCCTCATTTCCCGTCCACAGGACATTTCATGTATCGCCGCTTGTCGCTTCTCGTCCTTGCGCTGGTCACCCTGCACGCCTGCTCCAAGTCCCCTCCGGACCCCCTGCCCTCCGCCGTGCCGTCGGCCACGGCCGACGGACCGCCTCGCTACGACGCCGAACTGGTCTACGTCGACTTCGCCGGCCGGGATCCGCGCGCCCTGGAAAAATACAGCAAGGGCCCCTTCATCGTGACGGGACGGCTGCAGAAGGTCCACATCGTCGGCACCGGCGAACTGCAACTCGATCTGAAGGCGGCCGACCCGGCCCATCCGGTGCGGGTCCGGCTGAAGTCCGACCCCGCCTGCGACGGCGGGCGCGACTGTCCGGAGCAGGTGGCGCTGGACACGCTGCCGCGCGGTTTCAAGGTCTACCTGGAATGCGAGCGGGCCACGCTGGAAAACGGCACGCCCACCGTGGCCGGCTGCGTGTTGACGGGAGCGCCGGGCCGCATCGGCTAGGGCCTGTTCCCGCTAAAAGGAGGCTCGCACAGGCCGGGCATGGCCCCCAGGCGGGCTCCGTAGGCACGGGGGTTGCTGCCCGAAGGCTTTCCGCAAGGAGAGCCATCATGCCTGAACGCAAGACGATCGAGAAAGCGAAGCAGGACAAGCGCCAGGGCAAATCCGCATCGACCCAGGCCGGCGAATTCGTCAAGGAACAGATCCATCACGTGCGCGAAGGCCGGCACGGCGTGCGGTCGACCAAGCAGGCCATCGCCATCGGCCTGTCGGAAGCCCGCCGCTCCGGCGTGGACCTGCCCGCGCCCAAGCACGGCCGCGCCAGCGCGAAGACCCGCGCCAAGGCCGAACAGGATGTGCGCAAGGGCGACGAAACGCCGCACAAGAAGTCGGCCACGCGCTCACGGGCGACCAAGACCGCGCTGAAACGGGAAGGCAAGTCGGGGGCGTCGAAGAGCGCCCTGGCCGCTCACGCCAAGACGGCAGCCAAGCGCCGCAGCGCGGCGGACAGGTCGGCCGCGGCCAAGAAAGCGGCACGCACCAAGGGCGCGGCCGGACGCTCAGCGGCCGCCAAGAAGGCCGCCCGCACCCGGGCGGCCAACCGGCATGCCTGAGCGGGTCAGTGCAGTCGCACCACCTTGCGGGAGATGACCTCGGCGCACTCGTCGCTGTCCGACGATTGGAACAGTCGATGGACGACGAACTCGGCGCCGGGGTCGACCCCCAGGGCTTCGGCGGCGGCACGCCGCACTTCGGGGCTGGGGTTGCAGCAATAGACGCCGGCCTTTTCGGCCGCGGCCGCGGGTTCGGCGCCCAGGTTGGTCAGCCACTCGCGGTCTTCGTTGAGCGCACACCAACGCGGTTCGCCGGCCGGGTCAGTGGCCGCTACGACAAAACACACCAGCTTCTTACGATCAATCACCATTGTTGCCATGAATACGGCCCTCCAGCGTGCGCCCATCGTAGACCAACCGGGCCTCGATGTCAGCGCCACCATACTGGGATATCTACCTATCCCGAGGTTGGCGAAAACCCTTGTTGAAACACCCGGATCGGGGAACCGTTAACATGCCGGTTGGACTCGACCCGAGCCTTGCAAATTCCCCAGAACATGCCGCAAAAGGAGCCATCGTGACCGACCCTGAATTCATGAAGGGACAACTCACCGCCTTGCAGAACGTCGTAAGCATGCTGATTTCGGCCCATCCGAACGCCGAGCAGTTGCGCCAGGTGATGCAGGCCATCGCGCAACAGGTGGAACCCACACTGAACGAAGCGCACCCCTCGTTCAAGAAAGGCTGGCAGAACGTCATCGCCACGCTTTGCCAGACCGAGGAAACCGGATCCGATACGACCGGACAGCACTGACCGGCGCCACGGCGGCCGCGCCACCTCAGGTGCGCGCCGCGAGGTCCGCATAGTAGGGCAGGCGCTCCAGCGCGTGGCGGGCCGCCCGTTCCCGGACGGCGTTGCGCCCCCCCGGAAAACGGCGCGTTTCGCTGTACACCGCGATCTTCCCTTCCCCTCCCCGGAACACCCACGCGTAGCACTGGGTACCGGCGGCCACCCCATCGCCCCCGCCATCGGCCACGCCCGTGTTGGCGATCGCCACGTTGGCCCGGCTGCGCGCCAGCGCGCCCCTGCCCATGGCCCGCGCCACGTGCTCGCTGGTCAGGTTGTACGTCCGCAGGATACGTTCGGGCACCCCCAGGGCATGCCGCTTCGCATCGGGCGAATACACCACGAAGGCGCAATCGAGCAGCGCACCGGCCCCCTCCACGTCGGCCAGCATCGCGGCGATCAGCCCCGCCGTGCAGGATTCGGCCGTGGCAAGCAGCAGCTTGCGCTCACGCATCTCGCGCGCGATGTCTTCGATGGTCCGCATGCGGCTCTCCGGCATTCCGATGCCACGCTCCAGCACGTGGCGTACCCGGGCGCGCCCGTCACGCCGGCCCCGATGGCCGCATGCATAAAACTCCAGCGCCACATGTAAATCCTGCGAACCTGCGCCGTGCCTCCCCCGCCCCGGCCCGCCACGGGCCTCCTGCGCTGTCCCGCCAAGCTGGCACGAGGCTTGCGACCTCGCGGTCTCGTCAGCCGAACCATTCCCTAATCTTGGAGAACCTCATGCCTACGCTTACGAGCCCCAAGCGCCCTCGAGGCTTTGCCGCCATGGACCCACAGAAACAGCGGGCCATTTCCGCCGAAGGGGGACGCGCCGCCCACCAGTCTGGCAATGCGCACGAATTCAATTCGGAAGAAGCCCGAGCCGCGGGAGCCTTGAGCCACGCTCACAGGCGGCGCCGCGCGGCGGAAGCGCAGGCCCAGGCACAAAGCCCTTCAAAGGAGGATGCGGTACAGACGAGCCCCGGAAGCTCGTGACTCCCCGCCCCGGCCGTCCGGCCGGGGCTTCCCCTGCTCGTTCCTAGCGAAACAACTCCCCCGTCGCACGCGCGGGCTCGGAGATTCCCGCCAGCGTATCGTCCGTCCCTCCCGCCCGCGTGGCCAGGTCCCCCAGCGAGACCACGCCCACCAGTTCGTTGTTCGATCCCAGGATAGGCAGGCGGCGTATCTGTTCATCCCGCATCTTGGCCTTGACCGTCTCGGCGTCCTCGTCCGCATAGCACCAGCTCACGTGCGGCGTCATGGCCTCCCTGACCCGTGTCGATACCGGCGCGCCGGCCGCGATGCAACGCACCGCGATGTCCCGGTCGGTCACGACGCCCACCAGGCGGCGGCCGTCGCATACGGGCACCGAGCCGATGTCCAGGTCGGCCATCAATTGCGCTGCGCGCTGGATGGGTTCATCGGCGGACAAAAAGGCGACGTCGCGGGTCATGATTTCTGCGATCTGCATGGTTGCTCTCCTGAAAAAAATGCCGCGGGTGCGGCGTACCCTGGGCGAGCAACCCCCGTTCCCATGACGGCCACGACGGCCCCTGCGCGGACCTCTTGATTTCGCCACGATTTTCAGCGGATACTGTACATACATACAGTAACGTGTGCGAGAACCATGTATACCGTCACCTTGCAAGACTACCCCCAACTGCCCGAGGAACTCCGGCTCCAGGCCGAACGCCGCTACGCCCGCACGCTGGAAAAGGCACTGGGCGGCATCGAAGGCCTCGCCGCCGCCTACAAGGCCTGGAGCTGGGCCGAGGAATCTGCGGACGACATCTCGGAAGAGGAACGCTCGCTGGCGCTGCGCTGGCAGCGCGCGGCCGTCAAGGCGGCCCAGGAAGGCTTCTCGGCCTTGGGCGAAACCGACTCCGCCTACTTCGAAGTCCGGCTGGAACGCTAGCGGCCTGGGCGATTCGCGTAATCGCCAGAAATTCGCTAGAATAGCGGTCTCGCTTGATCGGCCTCGATCAGCGCAGCGTTTCAAGTGGTGGCTGTAGCTCAGTTGGTAGAGTCCCGGATTGTGATTCCGGTTGTCGTGGGTTCGAGTCCCATCAGCCACCCCACCCGCATTCAGTACCAGCAGGTACCCCGCGCGCCAAGGCGCGGCATCGATCCCCAGGCCAGCGCCTTCGGGGATTTTTTATTGCCCGCGCGCCATGGTCCGTCAACCGCCGCGGCTTCGGCAGCATAAACAAAACGCCCCTGCATGGCAGGGGCGTTTCGTCTGGCTGGCCAGGGAAGACGGCTTACAGGACCCGGATCTTGGAAGCCTGGGGGCCCTTCGGACCCTGCACGGCCTCGAAGCTCACCTTCTGGTTTTCGTACAGCGTCTTGCGGCCTTCGGCCTGGATTTCCGAAAAGTGGGCGAACAAGTCCTTCCCCCCATCATCCGGCATGATGAACCCGTACCCCTTGTCGTCGTTGAACCATTTAACGATGCCTGTCGCCATGATGCATTTCCTTCTTTGAATATGTGCGTACCGCGATAATCACTTAACCGGAATCAAGAACGGGGGCGTGCCCAAATGGAAAGCCGACTTGCCGACCCAACCGAGTAGAACCCTAGCCTGACACCTGGAAAATGACTATGCGGGGCATCGTCGGCTTAGTCAACTCGTTTTCGTTTCCTTCGGATACAAGCATATTGCCGGGCATGTGGCGTTTATATGAATTTTTTCTTGCCCATATATCCCTGCTTAAATGCGGGGATATACCCCTCTCGTGGCGGATTCCTAGGAATAGCGCGGCACATCGGCAACAAAGTGGACAAAATCAACTAAATTTGCCAGGGTTAACGCTTAGATTTCACGAAATCAATCCCCCAAACCTATCGTTTTCCCGAATGAGGTAAATACCTACAACAAAAATGGCGGCGCGCATTTGCGCACGAGAAAAAATTACAAGCGCAGCACCCAATAATTACATGCAAGCGCCTCTCCCATAATCCTTGCCGCGGACCTTCCCAACGCGGAACAGGAATTGCGGTTAAACCGGGGCGGTGTATCGAACCCACCGCCGGCGGGCATTCCGCCACCCCGCATCCATAATCAAGGAGTAGGCCCATGAATCAGCAGAAGCAACCGTCCTCCGGCCAACAGACACAGGCCGGCCAGCGTAGCCAGAATCCGCAGCAAAGCCAGCAGCAGACGGGCAACCAGCAAGGACAGAAGGGGACGTCCTCGCCACACCCCGACATGCAGCAGGGCCAGCAGCGCGGACAGGGCCAGCAGCAGCAACAGCAACAACAGCAGCGGTCGCAGACCGGCCAGCAGCAAAAGCCCGGTCAGCAACAGAAATCCGGCCAAT
>NZ_JAOCLR010000043.1:0-39790 GCF_029845405.1 Pigmentiphaga sp. GD03639 | reverse complement strand
TCGATCTGAGCCGAGAAGAGAAAGGCGAGGAGTGCGTGCTCTTGCGACCCTGCCGACGAGACTATAGCAAGTCCAGATAGCAACGCTAAGACATCTCATCAACAGAGAACCGGTCAACTTGGGCAAGAAGCTTGCAGATATAGAAACTCGAGTTAATTATGAACGATAACAATATTCACTGCTTCGGAAGAACATAGTTATCATTGAGTATCGATAATGGTTCAGCCAAAAGTGCCAAATATATTAAAAAACAAAGATACTCTATTTTTGCCTTTAGTTTTAAACTCGGCACATTTGGCTAATCAATGACCTGCCGGCGGCAAGACCGAAGACTGGTCGGGATTGTCCGCCGGAGTTGGATTTGAACGAGTTTACTACCTAAATTTGACGACGCATCTCTTGGCTAGGCTTTGTTACCGTAACCATAATAATATCTATATGCATAGCCATAGCCAACTCGACGGCGTTTTATTCCGTTAAATATGACACCCTTAACCCGGGTACCTGTGGCTTCTAATTTTCGAACAGCATCTCGCACTTCACCTAGAGTGCTCACTTCTGATCGAACCACCATTAGGACAGTTGAAGCTTGACTCGCCACAGCCAAAGTATCTCCGACGGGGAGAATCGGCGCTGAATCGAGCAAAATATGATCATATAGCGGCTGAACATCTGATAGCAATTGCGCAAAAGCTTCTGTCAACAGTAATTCGCCGGGGTTCGGTGGAATTTGACCAGACGGCAGTACATCCAACCCATCAATCGATGCAGCGTTGGTTATCAAAACATCTTCAAGACGCTTCTGTCCTGCGAGCAAATTGGATAGGCCCGCGCGCAATTCATATCCAAAATACGTCCCAAGCTGCGGCCGACGCATATCAGTTTCGATTAAGAGAACTCTCTTGCCCGCTGACGCCAACAACGCGCTAAGGTTTGCTGACACGAAGCTTTTTCCCAGCGCAGATGTAGCTCCGGTAATGACAATACTTTTATTTTCCGCTCCAAGCGTCGCGAATGATAGCCCAGTACGGAGAGAGCGCAAGCTTTCAATAGCAGGATCGTCAGGTTGCATGACGGCTAGCAGCTGACTACGGCCGGCAACGATCGCATCGCGCCCTTTTCGATCTCGTTTACTTGAATCCAGTTTTTCTTGGGAAACACTTTCGGGAATACTCGCAAACGACACCAAGCCCGTCGCACGCTCTACTTCTGCCACTTCCCTTACAGTGGGCCGCAGCATTCGAACGACAAATGCTGCAGCTACTCCCAGCATCAACCCAAACAACGCTGCAACACCTACAATTAAGGCTTTTCTTGGAGCAACGGGTAACGTGTCTCGAACCGCGAAATCTATTATTCGAACATTACCAACCGTACCCGCCTTTGCCACCCGAAGCTGTTGAGCATTATTCAATAACGCGACATACAACTCATTACTCACTTCGGCATCACGCTGTAACCGCAATAGATCGCGTTGAGCGGCAGGCAATCGATTCACTTGATCGTTAATAGTTCCACTTTCTTTGTTAATCGCTGCTAGTTGGGATTCAATCGCCTTTAATTCCGGATGCTCTGGACGATAACGTTGACGCAACTCGTCCCTCTTGAGTTGAAGTTGCATCCGCTCTTTTTCAGTTTCTACCGCTTGCTGCAACAGGCTGTCCGTAGCTTTCTCAACACTAACCGTATTAGTTCTCGTACGAAAAGCATTGAGCGCATCTTCCGCACGTATAACACTTTGCTTAATTTGTGGCAGTTGTTCTTCTAAAAATTTTAGGCTTTGATCTGCTTCAGCGCTGCGACGCTCGACGTTCTGAGTCAAATAGGCTCGGGCAATTGCATTTACAAGTCCTCGAGCAAAATCAACATCGGGATCTGTGTAGCTAACTCTAATAACACTACTTTGCTTACCAACCTCCGCAACACTCAGCCCCTGCAAAACATCCCTATAAACATCAACTGTCGAGCGACGAGATACGACGAACTCGGTACCAGGTCGGCCGATTAGCGTTTTAACAGATACAGTCGAAGTTTTTCCGTCTAAAAGGAAAGAAACAACTTCACCGGCACTTCCGGCGGCGACCTTGACTCCATCTTGATCCTCTATTTGATAACCATTATCGGTTACGCGAAAGATGAAATCCTGTCCATACCTTGATTCGGGGATCGAAAAGCTGTCAACAACAAGCTTCTCCCCTCCCCAAGCAAAACTCGTCAGCCCGAATAAGGGGTCTACTGGCCCTCCCTCTTCCGAATGATGTCGACTCCACCACCTTCCAAAAAGAGGAAAATACTTTGGTTCTACAGAAACATCCGCATGCGTAGCAATAATGGCCTTTACTATAACTTCACGCGAGCGTAAGATTTCAACCTCGCCACTTACCGGGCTTGAATTTGCTCCAAGTGCGTCAGCGATATTTTCCAGGCCTCCTAATAATGCACTGGATTTCTTATCTTCCACCTGCACCAACGCATCCGCTTGATAAATAGGAGTAGCAAGCATGGCATATGCTACCCCGATAACGATAGCAGCAACAGCAAAAGCACATATGATCCATATATGCTGTAGAAGCGTGTCGAGAACGTCTGCCAAATTGATTTGGTCTGCCGGTGCAAGCTCAGCATCATTTAATGCGGCGAAATTAGTTTCCTTCATTTCAAATCCGTGTTAGTTTTGGACTGACGCCCGGATCACCGTCGCCGTTGGAATAATATTGTTCACGACACGACCGAACCTTGCCACTCCAGCAGGATCGACATATACAATATCCCGAGACTGTAGATCGAAACGATCTGCCAAGACTAATGCGTCCGGCGCTGCAGCATCTAGATGCCAAATCTGCGGGCGGCCGTTTTCCCCCCAACGTATTACATAGAGCTGACCTGCATTGGCGCTTAAGGGATTAAAACCCCCAGCATCGGAAACTGCTTCTGCTAAGCTAAGGCGGCCTCTGGGCATTACAAGTGACTGAGGCTTCCCCACTTCCCCTAGCACAAATACCTTATTATATCGATTTTCCGAAATCGTTAAGATATCTCCGGGCTCAAGCTGTTTATTTTGAGAGATATCCCCCTCATAATACAGCGCATACAAATCGATCGGGACCTTTTCGCCCTTTCGCATGAGGACAGCCGATTTCAAATCAGCTTCTGGCTTTAACCCTTCTGCTTGAGTAATTAAATCGGTAATCGTAAGAGGAACATCTGTAATAGGAACCACACCTGGTTTCCCAACCTGCCCCATCACAAAGGCGCGTTTGCCACGATAGTTCAGTACCGATACATCCACTTGCGGTTCGACCAGCACTGCCGATAGTTTTTTCGTCAAGTCATTTCGGATTTCTTGTACGGTCCGCCCCGCAGCTTTGACTTGCCCTGCATACGGGTAGAAAAAATTTCCATCATTATTTACTATCCTCCCCTGAAGATCATTCAAGACACCGGAGGGATTATTTAATTCTGGGTGATTCCAGACGGTAATACGCAACACGTCTTGAGGTGCAACGGTATAAACATACGAGCCCTTTTGATGGCTCGACGCTTCAGTTCGGAGCTTATTTATTTTTTCTGCGGCAATTTCCTTTTCGCGAGATTGCCTTGCAATCACGTCAGGATTAATAGAAAAAATATCAGCTCGCTCTTCCACCGACTCTGTCCCTGTAGCGTCATAGACATAAGCTCGGTCTGTTTCGTTTATTTTTGCAGAGACACCTAAATACTGGCCAGGCACCAGTGAACATCCCACTAGAGATACCAAACCAACCAAGCTGCCTCCTACCTTCAAGGGGACAGCTGAGAGTAAAACATGGGGTTTCATAAAATCAGGAACTCCTTTAATTGGCAAATAGGCAAGCTCTACGCGACGACACGGAGCATGCCGGCTTCATGCAACCGCCTTAGCCATTCTTTCGCACCGCTATCGCATTGATCCCAGGCGAGTTCAAATGCAGACAACGGTTCGTTAATGGGATCTGCAATTTCTTGGCTTGACCATTGTCCTAAAAGAAAGGTCTTACCTGTGGCGGTGGGGAAGCGCTGCTGCACTTCGCGCCTGTGCCCTGCATCCATCACGAACACTACCGTTGCCATTGCCATATCAGCGCTTGTGACTGCTGCCGCCCGTTTTCCTTCATTTAGCGGAATTCCTTTAGCCTGAGCGACAGCTACTGCATGTGGATGAGGCCGACGTCCAACAGGTGCCGCTAGCCCCCTAGACATAACGACCGCGTCCAATTTCAACTCATCCATACGGCGGGCAAACAACGCTTCTGCCATTGGACTGCGACAAACATTGCCAGTACACAATACGAGCAAAACAGGAGAACTGTGAGTAGAAAGCATAATAAACTTCGAATAGGACTTACCTTGCTTCACAGTGAAGTCAATTAACGAGGTCTTTCCCCAATGGAATATTCATTGAAAACATTAAGCTAAATCCGTTCTCGATGCTTCCAGCAGATCGACGCAGTATGGAAAGACCTGCCCGAAACGTTGCGGGGCGAAGACGCCAGCTATATGCCAATTCGCCGCCGTACCAGCGTGCATTCTTCGGAAACGCCTGATTAATTGCTTGGTTCGCCTCATTGACTTCAGCCTGCAAAATGCGAACGCTGTATCTTGAGAAATAGCGAAAATCGTCCGGTATCAACGTGACACCAGCCGACAACATTCGGCCGCTCCCTCCAATGGGATGTGCAATGGGTAGTCCATCATGGTATAACCCATTCTGATAGGTACTGTGGCTATATGCTATTCCCAGCATGCCGTCCCGTAATCCAAAAATTCTGCTAGCGGTTGTATCAGCACCTTCCGCATACCATTGGACACGAGTTGCGCCAACCGTATGTTTATACTGCACGCCCCCTTGAACCAAATAGTGGGAAGGTACCCCCCCCGCTTCGTCCTCACCTGCGAGCTGCCCGTATAAAGTAAGAGGATTTTCCCTCAATTTAAAGGTATAGCGGAAATCAAATCCGGACAATTCATTGCTGGGATCTCGACGCGGGCCTTGTTCATTCGAATTTCCCTTTATAGCATTCCAAAAAGAGCCCCATCCGTTATCACGTCCACTTCCTCCCCACTCGATAAAACGAGAAGCTCCGAGCTCAAGCCCCTCAATAGGACGGGCGAACACTCGCATGTTGATCACTCGAGCGCGAGGAACTGCAGTATCGTGCTGCAATTGGCCCAAGAATAAGTCATAACCCCAGGGGCCAATCCAAGAAAACCATTTACTCTCAGGTGCTGTCTGCCTTGATCGCTGTAATCCAACACCGGGGATAGCCGTTCCGGCGTTCCCCCAGTTTAGACTTCCATCTACTCCTGGCCCCCAATAATGTGCTAACTGGCCAACATATAACGCCTGCCCTAAAAATTGAGCAGACAAGTAACTGCCCTCCCAATTAGCTTTCGATTGCTTATTGGTAAGCGGATCCAACAATCCGTTTAGCTGCAGCTTACCGGCGTAAGTGTCTCCTCCACCTTGAAGATAAACACCCCCCGTGGCTGCTCCCCGACTCTGCGCGGCAAATCCTAACTGTGGCAACGAGTCAGTATTGAGGTGCCCAGTAAGGCCAAAATTGAATTGCCTTTGATCATCCAGATAGCGGCGCACGGCCAAGATCGCATGCACGTCAGCTCTATTTAGTCCCGTCTTCTTGCGAGCTTCCAAAGCATTCTCTAACGCTGACACCGGGAGTGGCCACGTAGAGGTAGACACATACCCAATAATTCCGCGATCAACCAGCCACTGAATATCATCTCTCAGTTCTTGGTTGCCTGCTTCAATCATGGCCGCATTTTGTGCCCAACTATTACTAGCCACTAGGACACCAGCAGCACCTACCAAACAGGCTGCAATGGATCGTGCGGCACGCTTATAGGTGGACAAATCCGATCGAATCAGGCCGCTTTTATGCACGATAGGCATCAGGAAAGAGTTGCCCATGGACTAAGGGTTAACCCTATGATCCATAGAAGAAGGAAAGGCGAGCAAACATACCATGAAACCTAATCCCCCCATATCGCCCTTAATTTCTATAACAAATTTGCGATCATCCTCGATGGAAGGCTTCATGCTCAGCAGCTATGCGTCACGTCGACTCGACATGATAGCCCCCGTAACCAGACTTTGATCAACGGTAACAGGCGCTTTTTCCTTTTTCCTTGAGCTCAATTTCCACCCTTCCGCTCCCCCGGAACGAGAAGCAAGTCGAGTAACATGCCTAGCAACCTCACATTCTTACCTCTTCTCGAGTCTCTTCTATGAAACCGATCCGTACCGCCGTCTTCCCCGTTGCGGGGCTGGGCACCCGTTTCCTTCCTGCAACAAAGGCCATGCCCAAGGAGATGCTACCCGTCATCGACAAGCCCCTGATCCAGTACGCCGTCGAGGAAGCGGTGGCGGCGGGGATCTCTACGATGGTCTTCATCACCGGCCGCAACAAGCGGGCGATCGAGGATCACTTCGATACGATCCCCGAGCTGGAAGCCGAGCTGGTGGCCAAGCACAAGATCGAGCTGCTGCGCACGGTGAAGAACATCATCCCGCCATCGGTGAACTGTATCTATATTAGGCAGCCTGCTCCCCTGGGTCTGGGCCACGCGGTATTGTGCGCCGAACCGGTGGTGGGCCGGGAGCCGTTCGCGGTCCTGCTGGCCGACGATCTGATCGATGCCGACGTGCCTGTTACAAAGCAGTTGGTCGATGCCGCGCTGGCGAACGGCGGTAGCGTGCTGGGGGTGCAGGACGTGGACCGGCAGGATACGTCGAAGTACGGGATCGTCGACACGCGGGACGCTTCGGGGCAGACCGCCCAGGTGTTCAACATGGTGGAGAAGCCGGCTCCGGAGGACGCCCCGTCCACGCTGGCGGTGGTGGGCCGCTATGTGCTTGAAGGCGAGATATTCGATCACTTGCGTACGTTGGGCAAGGGCGCCGGCGGCGAGATCCAGTTGACGGATGGGATCGCGGCGCTGATGCAGGCCAAGCGGAAGGTGTTCGCGCATCGCTATGACGGCAAGCGTTACGACTGCGGCAGCAAGACGGGGCTGTTCGAGGCCACGGTCGCGCTGGGCAGGAAGTATCACGGTTTCGAAGTGAAGTAAGCTGCGGCGGGCCGGCCTTTGGGCGCCGGCCATCCTTTACACTAACGGGCCGCCCGTTTCCCTACACGCCGTGAAGACCGCCCGCCGCTACCTGGCCACCGAAATCTATCGTTCCTCGTCCGTCGTCCTCATGGCGCTGGTGGGGTTGTTCTCGTTCTTCGCCCTGGTGGATGATCTGGACCAGGTGGGCCGCGGCGGCTTCAAGCTGTATCACCTGCTGTTCCTGGAGTTGCTGGCGCTGCCGACGCGGATCTATGACATCCTGCCCATCGGTCTGCTGATCGGGGCGATCCTGGCGCTGGCGGGGCTGGCGCAGCGGCACGAGCTGGTGATCCTGCGGGTGTCGGGGGTAAGCGGAATGCGGCTGCTGGGGATGCTGTGGCTGGTGTCGGTGCCGGTGATGATGCTGGCGATCGTGCTGGCGGAGTGGTTGACGCCGGCGGCCGAGATCAAGCTGAACGAGACGCGCCTGACGATCACGGGCAGCGCGGGTGGCCGGTCTTCGGGGGTGCTGCGCAGCGGCTATTGGTTCAAGGAGGACGCCGCGACCGGCGAGCGCATCATCAATGTGGGAGCGATGCAGGCCGGCGGCGGCGCCTCGGATGTGACGCTGTACGATTTCACACCGTCGCGGCAGCTGGCGTCGATCACGCAGGCGAAGACGGCCAGTTTCGGTACGAATGAGCTGCGTCTGCATGACGTGGCGATCACGACGGTTTCCCCCACGCTGGAGTCTTCGTTGCACGCGGGGACGCGGGCGACGCAGGCGCCGGTGGTGGTGACCCGGGAGGCCGAGCGTACGGTGTCGACGACGCTGACGCCGGAATTGCTGCTTGCCCGGGTGCTGACGCCGGAGCGGATGTCGTTCACGGATCTGCTGGATTATGTGGGCTATCTGAACAAGAACCATCTGACGTCGGACCGGCAGATCGTAGCCATCTGGCGGAAGTTGATCTATCCGTTCACGCTCCTGGCGATGATCACGATCGCGGCGCCCGTGGGGTTCATGCAGACGCGGCGCGGCGGGGTGGGGGTGAAGATTTTCCTGGGCATTCTGCTGGGCGTGGGCTTTTTCATGTTGAATCAGCTGGCGCTGAACGTGGGCATGTTGAATCGCTGGCCGGCCTGGGTGACGGCGGTCGCGCCCAATGCGCTGGCGCTGGGGCTGGCGTTGCTGGCGATGCTGGGAATGGAGTACGGCAATCTGCTGCGCGCCCGGTGGCGGCAGGCGGCCGGTGCGGCGACATGAGTATCTGGATGATCGGCGACCTGCAGGGGTGCTGCGCGCCGCTGGAGTCGCTGCTTGCGCGGCCGGAGATCGCGGGCGATGCCGATGCGCGGTTCTGGTTCGCGGGTGACCTGGTGAACCGGGGGCCGGCCTCGCTGGCGACGATACGCAAGGTGATGTCGCTGGGCGAGCGGGCGGTGGCGGTGCTGGGCAATCACGACTTGCACCTGCTGGCGGTGGCCGCCGGGCTGCACAAGGTGGGCAAGTCGGACACGATCCAGGAGATCCTGGATGCGCCGGATGCCGCCGACATATTGACCTGGCTGCGGCATCGGCCGTTGGCGCATTTCCAGTTGGGACATCTGATGGTGCACGCGGGCGTGCTGCCCGGCTGGACGGCGGCGCAGACGCTGGCGCTGGCCGGCGAGGTGGAGGCGACGCTGCGCGGGCCCCACTGGCAGGATTTCCTGGGGCAGATGTACGGCAATCAGCCGGCGGCCTGGGATGACGGGCTGCAAGGCGCGGATCGGCTGCGGGTGATCGTGAATGCATTGACGCGGATGCGTTTCTGCGCGGCAGACGGCACGATGGAGTTCGCGGCCAAGGCGAACGCCAGGCATGCGCCGGACGGGTTCATGCCTTGGTTCGACGTGCCGGGCCGGGCGACGGAGTCGGTCACGGTGGTGTTCGGGCATTGGTCGACGCTGGGTCTGCTGGAGCGTCCGGGCCTGCTGTCGCTGGACACGGGCTGTGTCTGGGGCGGGCAACTGACCGCCGCGCGCCTGGAGGACCACAAGCTGGTGCAGGTGGCCTGCCAGCAGTATCAGGTGCCGGGCTGATCGCCCGCCGGCAATAGGTGTGACCGTGGACGTGCTGGAAACCCGCCTGCCGGAAGTGCTGGTGTTGGCGCCCGAGGTGCGGCGCGATGCGCGCGGGTATTTCGTGGAAACGTTCCGGGCGAGCTGGCTGGAGCAGGCCGGCATCCAGGCGGAGTTCGTGCAGGAGAATCAATCGCTGTCGCGGCGCGGCGTGCTGCGCGGGCTGCATTTCCAGTGGCCGGGCGCGCAGGGCAAGCTGGTGCGGGTGGCGCGGGGCCGGATCTTCGACGTGGCGGTGGACGTGCGGCTGGGATCGCCGCGTTTCGGCGCCTGGGTGGGCACGGAACTGGATGGCGAGGCCCACCGGCAGGTGTGGATTCCCGCCGGATTCGCCCATGGCTTCTGTGTGCTGTCAGACGAGGCCGAGGTCGTCTACAAGTGCACGGCCTATTACGATGCGGCCGCCGAGGCCGGCGTGCGCTGGAACGACCCGGCGCTGGATATCGCCTGGCCCGGCGCGGGTCCGTATGTCCTGTCGGCCAAGGACGAGGCGCAGCCGCTGCTGGCCGACCTGCCGCGCGACCGTTTGCCGCCCTATCGGGGTACGCCATGACCATCCTGGTCGCGGGCGCCGGCGGGCAGTTGGGGCGCGAGCTGGTGTTGCGCGGCGCGGCGCTGGGGGTCGTGGGGCTGGATCATGGGCAGTGGGACGTGAGCGATCCCGCGGCGACCGCCCGCATCGTGGCCGAGTATCGTCCCCGGGTGGTGATCAACGCGGCCGCCCATACGGCGGTGGACAAGGCGGAAGGCGAGCCCGAGCGGGCCCTGGCGGTGAACCGGGATGGCGTCCGTCATCTGGCCCGGGCCTGCGCGGCCCAGGGCGCGGCGCTGCTGCATCTGTCGACCTGCTATGTATTCGACGGCGCCAAGGGCGCTCCCTATACCGAGGATGACGCCCCGCATCCGCTGAATGTCTACGGCCGCAGCAAGTGGGAGGGGGAACGGCTGCTGCCGGCTCTGCTGCCCCGCCATCTGACGCTGCGGGTGTCGTGGGTGTTCGGCGCGCATGGCGGGAACTTCGTCCGCACGATGCTGCGGCTGGCCGGCGAAGGCCGGCCGCTGCGCGTGGTGGCGGACCAGACGGGCACGCCCACGCACGCGGGCGACATCGCGCGAGCCCTGCTGTGCCTGGCGGCGCGCATCCAGGACGGCGAGGCGCTGCCCTGGGGCACGTATCATTACCCGGGCGGGCCGGCGACGACCTGGCATGGCTTCGCCCAGGACATCATGGCCCGGGCGCGCGATACGGGCCTGCTGGACACCGCGCCCCCGGTGGCGGCCATCGGCAGCGGCGACTACCCCGCGGCGGCCCGGCGGCCGCGCTATTCGGTCCTGGACGGCACGCGGGGCCGCGGGGTCCTGGGACTGGAACCGGCCGACTGGCGCGCGGGATTGCAAGAGGTGTTGTCCGCATGGAAGGACGCGGCATGAATCATGTTCCCCGGCATGTCCTGGTCACGGGCGGCGCCGGTTTCATCGGATCGAACTTCGTGGCCTATCTGCTGGCCAGCGATCCCGGCGTGCGGGTGGTCAATCTGGACCTGATGACCTACGCGGCCGACCCCGGCATTCTTCCCCGCTTCGATGCCAGCGGCCGCCATGTGTTCGTCCACGGCGACATCTGCGACGCGGAACTGGTCGCGCGGCTGCTGCGCGAGCACGAGGTCGACACCATCGTCCACTTCGCCGCCGAGACACACGTGGACCGGTCCATTACCGGGCCGGGCGATTTCGTGCGCACCAACGTGGACGGGACCTTCGTGCTGCTGGAGGCGGCGCGGCAGGCCTGGCTGGCCGAGGGCCGCGCCGCCCCGGGGCGGCGTTTCCACCACATTTCCACGGACGAGGTCTATGGCTCGCTGGGGCCGGACGACGCGGCCTTCACCGAGTCCTCGCCCTACGCGCCGAACTCGCCCTACTCCGCCAGCAAGGCGGCTTCGGATCACCTGGTGCGCGCCTATCACCGCACCTATGGGCTGCCGGTGGTGACGACGCATTGCTCGAACAACTACGGCCCCTACCAGCACGACGAGAAGTTCATTCCCACCATCATCCGCTGCTGCCTGGCCGGCCAGCCGATACCGGTATTCGGCACCGGCGGCAATTCGCGCGACTGGCTGTACGTGGACGACCATTGCCGGGGCATCGATCGCGTGCTGCGCGACGGACGCACGGGCGAGACCTACAACATCGGCGGCGGGTGCGAGCTGAACAATATCGAGGTGGCCGAAAAGCTGTGTGCGCTGATGGATGAGCATCATCCCGAGGGCGCGCCGCATCGCCGGCTGATCAGCTTCGTGGCGGACCGGCCGGGGCATGATTGGCGGTATGCGATCGACGCGGGGAAGATGCGGGAGGAGCTGGGGTGGGTGCCGAAAGAAAACTTTGATGCCGCGATAAAGAAGACCGTGGATTGGTATCTGGCCTCCCGCAACAGGTAGAATGATTGGACCAAAGTCCTTATCGGCTGCCATGAAGCTCCCTCCCGCCACGGTCGAATTCTCCGCCATTGCTGCGCCTCGCGCCGTGGATGAAATCGAATCCCAGATCCGCGCCATGGTGGCGCAAGGGTTGCTCAAGCCCGGTGACCGGCTGCCGTCCGAGCGGGACCTGGCGGCCAAGCTGAACGTGAGCCGCAATACGCTGCGCGAGGCGATGCGCACGCTGGAACGGGCCGGCATCCTGGAGATGCGCAAGGGAACGCACGGCGGGGCCTACATCCTGCACGGCAGCTCCGACTCCATCATCGACGGTCTCAGTAATCTCTATCACCTGGGAGCGATCTCGCCCGAGCAACTGACCGAAGCCCGCATCTGGCTGAGCGAGATCGTGGTCCGGGTGGCGTGCGAACGAGCGACGGAGGAAGACCTTCGGGCCCTGGACGAAAACATTCAGGCGGGCCGGCAGGCGATTGCGGATGATCGTTTCGACATCCGCCAGCGGCTACATCGGGAATTCCACCTGATCCTGGCGCGTATGACCCGCAATCCCATTATCGAGGCCACGATGGCCGGCGTGATGGAGGTGATGGGCCTGTTCATCGAACGCATCGGCCCGAGCGAGAACGCCTTTACGGAGCCGGCCCGCGACCGGCTGATGAAGCATTTGCGCAAGCGCGACGCGGAGGCGGCGGTCAAAGAGATGACCTCATACCTCAAGCGCCTGCAGACGCGCTACCTGGACCAGTGGGCCGAGCGCCGGCCGCCGGAACACTGATCCCCGCTCTCGCAATGCGAAAACGCCGCCCTTCCGGGCGGCGTTTTCGTTTGGGGGATGACTATTGCAAAAAACCCTGGACAACTCTTTTGCTGAACTGGTAGATTGCTTGAATGGTTCAACCAATATGGGCACGGAGACAGGAGATGTTGTCGTACGAAGATAACGAGCGCTTGGTCAGGGTCGGACCCGATACGGAGATGGGCAGGCTGATGCGGCTGTACTGGCTGCCCTTCCTGGCCGCCAGGGACGTGGAAGCCGACGGGCAGCCGTACCGGGTGCGCCTGCTGGGCGAGGACCTGGTGGCGTTCCGGGACAGCAGCGGCCGCGTGGGACTGGTAGACCATGCCTGTCCCCATCGGGGCGCGCAGATGGCGTTCGGGCGCAATGAAGAAGACGGGCTACGCTGCATCTACCACGGCTGGAAATTCGGCGTGGATGGCCGCTGCCTGGACATGCCGGCGGAACCCGCCGGATCGGCGATGCCGGGGCGCATGCGCATTAAGTCCTATCCGGTGCGCGAGCGTCATGGCGTGCTCTGGACTTACATGGGACCGGAGGCGGGAAATCCTCCACCGCTGCCCGATATGGAATGGAACCTGGTGCCGGAAGACCAGGTCGTGGTGACGCTGCGGGTGCAGGAGTGCAATTGGCTGCAGGCGCTGGAGGGCGAGATCGATTCCGCCCACGCGGCGATCCTGCATGGCCGGGTGGACGGCGGCACCGTGAATCAGTGGCGCCAGGCCCAGGACCTGATGCCCAGCTTCGAGTGCCAGCAGCACGACGCCGGCATCAGCATCGCGGCGCGGCGCAAGGTGGGCGACGAGCAGAACTACGTCCGGGTCAATCAGTTCCTGATGCCCTTCTGGACGCTGGTGCCGCCGCAGTCGCAGTTTCCTGAACTGAGCGGCCACGCCTGGGTGCCGATCGACGACGAGCACACGCTGTGCATGATGTTCTCGTACCACCCTTCGAAGACTTTCTACGAGAAGAGCCGCAAGGTATTCAAAGAGGGCTACAACGGCCGCGAAACGGGCCACGCCTCGGACCACTCGTTCGAACAGCGCCCGCCCACGGACCCTTATCACACGTACTGGAGCAAGTTCAATCGCGGCAATGCCTATCAGTTCGACTACCGCTCGCAGGTGGAGAAGTACAAGGCAGGCTTACCGGGGTTGTGGGTGCAGGATGCCGCATGCCAGTCGGGCGTGGCGCCGATCTACGACCGCACGCGCGAGCACCTGGGCACCACCGACACCGGCATCGCGCGCACGCGGCGCTTCCTGCTGGAAGCCTTGAAGCGGCTGGCGACGGAACAAGCCGAGCCGGTTTCGGTCCGCCAGCCGGAGCTGTTCATGCTGCGCGCCATCTCCGTCACGATCCCTGAGGGAAGCGACTGGATGGCGGCCGGCCGGGACCTGATGCGGGCCCGGCTGGGCGAGGACTTCGGCTACACCCCTTGACCCGCGACGGATCCGGCTTTGCCGGTCCCCAGGTAGAGCCCCCCAGGGGACTCGTGCAAGCGCATAGGGGGGAAACACAACAGGCGCGCACCCTTTCATCGAATCCGCGCCAAGGAGACGACATCATGATTTTGCATCGCATCGAGTGGCGCCTGGCATTGGGCGCGGCCTGTGTCTCGCTGTCCGCCGCCGCGGGCGCTTCGGACTATCCCAGCAAACCCATCCAGATCATCGTGCCGTACGCGCCAGGCGGTTCGACCGACCAGTTGGCGCGCGCGCTGCAAAAGCCGATGAGCGACGCGCTCGGTCAGCAGGTGGTGGTGATCAACAAACCTGGCGCGGGCGGCACCATAGGCACCGACCAGGTCGTGCGTGCCGAACCCGACGGCTATACGCTGGTCTTCGGCAATAGCGGACCCAATGCCATTGTCGCGCTGACACGGAAGATTCCGTACGACCTGTTCAAGGATCTCAAGCCCGTATCGACCGTGGCCTTGACGCCGATGATCCTGGCCGTCCCGACCGACAGTCCCGCCAAGACGGTGAAGGATTTCATCGCCTATGCGAAGAAACAGGACGGCAAGATGAACTTCGGCTCGGTGGGCGCGGGTTCGCTATCGCATTTGACGGGCGAATATTTCAACGACATGGCCGGCTTGCATATGCAGCACGTGCCTTATACCGGGGGCGCACCCATGCTGCCGGCCTTCATCGGCGGCGAGATCCAGGCCGCGTTCGTGACCGGCCTGGACGGCGCGACCATGCTGGCCTCGGGCAAGGTGCGCTACCTGGCGGTGGGTACCGAGCGTCCGACTGACGTGGCACCCGGCTTGCCCGCCATCGCCGCCGACGTACCGGGTTTTCGCAGCGTGGCCTGGTTCGGCGTGCTGGCCCCCAAGGGCACGCCCGACGCCATCGTCGCCAAGCTCAATCGAGCCGTGGCCACCGCGGTTGCCAATCCCGAGGTGAACAAGCTGTTCCGCGAGCGTTGGATCGAACCTCACAGCAGCACTCCGCAGGAACTGACCGACATCATCAAGAGCGAAGTTGCGCAATGGAAGCCTGTGGTCCAGAAGGCGAATATCCAGAACTGACGCTTTCCATGCATTAGGAACCCAAGCATGCTGCACGACCTGGTAAGCGATTTTCCCGAATACGAAGCCCGCCCGGCGCAGGCGCCCCTTGCGCTCGCGGATGTACGGGTGGTCGATTTTTCTCATTTCATCGCGGGGCCGTTCGCCACGATGATCCTGGCCGACATGGGCGCGGAAGTCATCAAGATCGAAGCCCCGGTACGCGGCGACGATTTCCGCCAGTATCCGCCGGTCTACCCCGACATTGGCCAAGGCGCGCCCTTCCTGTGGAGCAACCGCAACAAGCGCAGCGTGGCCCTGGACCTGAAGTCCGCCGACGGACTGCGGATCGCCCGCGAACTGATCGCAGGCGCCGACGTGGTGGTGGAGAATTTTTCCACCGGCGTCATGGCGCGGCTGGGCCTGGACTATGCGACATGCCGCGCGGGAAATCCCGGCCTGGTGTATTGCTCGGTATCGGCCTACGGACGCGAAGGCGCGTTCGCCGACCGCCTGGGCTTCGACCCCATTGCCCAGGCCGAGAGCGGCTTCATCTCGATGAACGGCTATCCCGACCGCGAGGGCGTGCGTGCGCTATCTCCAGTCATGGACATCAGCACCGCGATGATGGCCGCCAATGCCATCCTGGGTGCGCTGGTCGCCCGCGGGAAGACCGGCCAGGGGCAAGTCGTGGAGGTCGCGCTGTTCGACAGCGCGGTGCTGATGACCGGCTACGCCACGCTGCAGCATGTGTTCAGCGGCGAGGAGCCGCGCCGCCATGGCAATACCAGCCCCGACACTTGCCCGTCGGGCGCGTTTCAGGCGCAGGACCGCACCTTCTACATCAACTGCGGCAGCAACAAGATCTTCCAGCG
Organism: Pigmentiphaga sp. GD03639; assembly: GCF_029845405.1. Lineage (NCBI taxonomy): Bacteria > Pseudomonadati > Pseudomonadota > Betaproteobacteria > Burkholderiales > Alcaligenaceae > Pigmentiphaga > Pigmentiphaga sp. GD03639. Next base: position 23,950 of record NZ_JAOCLR010000043.1, on the reverse strand, counting down.
CCTGATGGCCCAGGTGCTGGAGCGCCCCGACCTGGCTGAACATCCTGACTATGCCAGCGGCGCGGCTCGCAGCCAGCGGCGAACCGAGCTGTTCGCCATCCTGGACGAGGCGTTTTCGCGGCAGCCTTGGACGCACTGGCAGGCGCGCATGCGCGATGCCGGCGTTCCTTGTGGGCTGGTGCGGACCGTAGGTGAGGCCGTGCGTTCGCCCGAGGCGCGCGAGCGCAAGCTGCTGACGCGCGTTCCCCACGAACGACTGGGCTGGGTCCCGAACCTGGCGCTGCCCATACGTTATTCGGCTACGCCGCTGGCAGATCCGGTACCGGCGCCGACGGTGGGGCAACATACCCACGAGGTCCTGCGTGACGTGCTGGGCTACGACGCCGCCCGGCTGGCCGCCTGCGAAGCGGCCGGCGCCTTCGGATCGCGGCCCCGACGGGCCGAGACGGCGGATGCGCCGTCATGAGCGACCGCAGCCTGAAAGGCCGGGTCGCGGTGGCTGGCATAGGCGAGTCCCGGTATTACAAGCACGGGCAGTCTCCCGACGCCGAATTCAAGCTGGCCCTGCAAGCGATCCTGGCCGCCTGCCGCGATGCCGGCATCGCTCCCGCCGACATCGACGGCTTCGCCTCGTACGGCAATGAACGCAGCGACGCCTCACGCCTGGCCGCCGCGCTCGGCATGCGGCAACTGCGGTCGGCCACCCTGCAATGGGGCGGAGGCGGCGGCGGGTGCTGCGCGGCCGTGGCCAATGGTGCCGCGGCGATCCGCGCGGGCATGGCGGAGTGCGTGGTGGTGTTCCGATCGCTGGCGCAGGGGGAACAGGGCCGCTATGGCCAGGCCGCCGACCTGGCCACGGTGTCCGGCGAACGCGCCTACCTCATGCCCTACGGCGTCCTGGCACCGCCGCAGCGCTTCGCGATGCGCGTGCGGCGCTTCATGCACGACCACGGCGTGCGCCAGGAAGCCATGCGCGCCATCGCGCTGGCTTCCTACCGGCATGCGCAGTCGAACCCCCGCGCCGTCATGCACGGCAAGCCGCTGGACGAAGCCCGCTACGACGCTTCGCGCTGGATCGTCGAACCCTTTCGTCTGTACGACTGCTGCATGGAGAACGATGGCGCCGCCGCCATCGTCCTCGTGGATGGCGCACGCGCCCGTGACTTCCCCCACAAGCCCGTCTATCTGTTGGGCGCGGCGGCCGGGTCCGGCTACCGGGCGGGTGCCGATCCACACAACTCGCCCAACTACGCCAGCGCCAACTTCGGCACGCTGGCGCCGGACCTTTACCGGATGGCAGGCCTGGGGCCGAATGACGTCGGCGTGGTGCAAAGCTACGAGAACTTCACCGGCGGCGTCGTCATGGCACTGGTCGAGCATGGCTTCTTCCGCGCGGAAGAAGCCAATACGTTCCTGACGCTGGACAATCTGTCCGCGCCCTCGGGGTGCCTGCCCCTCAACACCAGCGGCGGCAATCTGGCCGAATGCTATATGCACGGTTTCGAGCTGGTCATCGAAGCGGTGCGCCAGGTGCGCGGCACGGCGACGCTCACGGTCCAGCGCAATGACGTCGCACTGGTGACCGGCGGCCCCATGGTCACCCCCGCCAGCAACCTGCTGCTGGGATCGGAGGCTACGCTATGACCGTTTTCACGCCCGGACCGCATTACCTGCCTGGCGGCCTGCCCATCCCCACGGCAGAGCCGGACGGGCTCTCCGCGCGGTATTGGCAGGGCCTATGCGAAGGCCGGCTGCTGGTCCAGCATTGCCCTCACTGCGGCACGTGGCAATTCGGCCCGGAATGGCTGTGCCACCGCTGCCAGCGCTTCGATCCGGACTGGCGCGAGGTCGAGCCTCTTGGCCACATCTACAGTTGGGAACGGGCCTGGCATCCAGCCCATCCGGCGCTCAGGCAGCATGGCCCCTACCTGGCCGTGCTGGTAGAGCTGCCGCAGGCGGGCGGGGTACGCATGGTGGGCAACCTGCTGGGCGACGCCATGCAGGAGGTCGAGATTGGCGCGCCGGTCGCGGGTGTATTCGAGCACCATCGCGAAGCCCGTCCGTCCTATTCCCTTCTCCACTGGCGCGTGGCGTGCCATGCATGACGACGCGCCCCCCGACGACGAAACGTACGACCTGGTCGTGATCGGCGCCGGCGCCGCGGGCATGACCGCGGCGCTCACGGCCGCCCTGCACGGATTGCGCGTGGTGCTGTGCGAGGCATCGGATCAATTGGGCGGCACGACCGCCACGTCGGCCGGCACCTTGTGGGTGCCCGGCAATGGCCACGGCATCGAAGCAGGCCATGACGACACGCGCGAAGCCGCCGCGCGCTACCTGGAGGCCCTGCAAGGCCCCGACGACGCGCACGGGCTGCGACGGGCCTTCCTGGACACCGCAGCCGAGGCCATCGACTTCCTGGAGCGGCATTCCAGCGTGCACTTCCAGAGCGCCGGCAGGCATCCGGACTACATGCCGCTGCCCGGCGCGGCGGAAAGCGGGCGGGCGTTGTCACCGGTGGAGTTCGACGGGCGCCTTCTGGGCAGCCACTTCGCCCGGGTGCGGCCGCCCATGCCCGACTTCATGGTGCTGGGCGGCATGATGCTGGGCAAAGCCGACGTACAGGCGCTGATACGGCGGTATCGGTCGCCGCGTGCCTTCGTCCGTTCGGCGCGCCTGCTGGCGCGTCATGCGGTCGACCGCCTGCGCTATCCACGCGGCACACGGCTGGTGCTGGGCAACGCGCTGGTGGCGCGCCTGTACGACAGCCTGCTGCGCACGGGCGTGCCCGTGCGGTTCGGGTGCGCCCTGGCATCGCTGGTGCGACAGGAAGGCCGCGTCGTTGGCGCCACGGTGGTCTCCGGCGGCCGGATAGACCGCCTGCAAGCCCGGCGCGGGGTCGTGCTGGCAACGGGCGGTATCGGACATGGCAGCGCGCTGCGGCGGCGACTGGGCATCGACCCCCGGATCGAATCCTTGGCGTTTGCGGGCGTGCGAGGCGACGGCATAGACGCAGCCCTGGCCGGCGGTGCGGCACTGACATGCCATCTGCCCGCGCTGTTCTGGCAACCCGTATCGCGCGTACCCGATGGAGCCGGCGGCTATCGGCTGTTTCCCCACTTGTACCTGGACCGCCCCAAGCCAGGGCTAATTGCCGTCGATGCGCACGGCCGGCGCTTCGTCAATGAAGCGTCGTCGTATCACCATTTTTCCGAGGCGATGCTGGCGCATCCGGACACGGCCATGCCGTGCTATCTGATCTGCGATGCGGACTTCGTGCGCCGCTACGGTCTGGGCGTGATCCCGCCCGGCACCCGGCGCACCGGGCCTTGGGAACGGCGCGGCTACGGCCTGCGCGCCGCCACGCTGACGGAGCTGGCCGGCCGCCTGGGCATCGAGGCCGAGGCGCTGAGCGAGACTGTCGCGGCCAATAACCGCCACGCCCGCGAAGGCGTCGACCCGGATTTCGGCAAGGGGAGCACGATCTTGAACCGCTTCAACGGCGATCCGTCGCACCAGCCGAACCCCTGCCTGGGCATCATTGCCCGGCCGCCATTCCATGCCTTGCCGGTGTGGCCCGCCGATGCCGCGTCGAGCGCGGGACTGGCCACCGACGCGGACGGCGTCGTCCTGGACGAAGCCGGACGGGGCATCGCCGGCCTATATGCCTGCGGCAACGACATGGCTTCGGTCATGCGCGGCGCGTATCCTGGTCCCGGCACGACGCTGGGGCCCGCCATCGTCTTCGCCTACCGGGTGGGCAGGCATGCCGCCCGGACCGTCTCGCCCGCACACGAGGAACGCCATGCGCCTGCCTGATCCACCCGACGCTGCCCCCGGCGGCCCTCTGGCCGGCCTGCGTGTAGTCGAGTTTGCCGGCATGGGCCCGGCGCCATTCGCCTGCATGTTGTTGGCGGACATGGGCGCCGAGGTCGCCACCATCACCCGGCCCGATACGCCCGCGACCGACCCGCGTCAGATCGCCGGCCGCGGCCGCCTCGTGGTACGTGCCGACCTGAAATTGCCCGACGCGCGCGACCGGGTCCTGGCCTTGCTCGACACGGCCGACGTGCTGGTCGAGGGCTTCCGGCCTGGTGTCATGGAACGCCTGGGACTCGGCCCCGATGCCGTCGCCGCGCGCAATCCGCGCCTGGTCTACGGACGGATGACCGGGTGGGGCCAGCACGGTCCGCTGGCACAGGCGGCGGGACACGATATTAACTACATCGCCCTCAGCGGCGCCCTGCACGCCATCGGACCGGCGGGCGGGCCGCCGGTCGTGCCGCTGAATCTGGTGGGCGACTATGGCGGTGGAAGCCTGTACCTCGTGACGGGCATACTGGCCGCGCTGCACGAGGTACGCCGCTCTGGCCGCGGCCAGGTGGTCGACGCCGCCATCACCGACGGCGTACTGTCGCTGATGAGCCAGTGCCTGTCCGGCGCGCTCAAGGGTACATATATCGAACGGCGCGGCGTCAACCTGCTGGACGGTAGCGCCCCCCATTACGGCGTCTATGCCACGGCCGACGGCGGCTACATGGGCGTGGGGCCGCTCGAGGCGCCGTTCTTCGCACAACTGTGCGAGCGGCTGGGCGTCGACCCGGCGCTGCGCGATGCCCGGGACGATCCCTCGCGGTGGCCGGCGTTGCGGGCCGAACTGGCCGCCTGCTTCGCCCGCAAGACCCGCGACGAGTGGGCCCGGCTCTTCGCAGGCAGCGATGCCTGCGTCACGCCGGTGCTCAGCCTGACGGAAGCGGCGGCGCACCCTCATCACCTCGCGCGGCGGGCCTTCGTCGACGTGGGCGGGATACGGCAACCGGCGCCCGCGCCACGGTTCTCGCGCACGTCGTCCGCGCCCCGGCCCGCGCAGGACACGGAGATCGAGGCATTGATGGAACGATGGCTCCTCGAACGTCATGACAACTCCCTCGCCGGGCCCGTCGTATGATGAACAGCCTCGCCCGCATGCCGCGGGACACGGGTAACACCAGTTCGGAAAACGCTTCATGACCCACGACGCCGACGACTACGCCTCTCTCTCCCGCCTGCTGAACGACCGCTGGAGCTGCCGCGGCTTCCTGCCCGAGCAACTGCCCCGCGACACCATCCAGCGCATCCTGGCGCTGACGCAGCGCACGGCGTCCTGGTGCAACACCCAGCCCTGGGAAGTGATCGTGACGGCGGGCGCGGGCACGGAGCGGTTCCGGCGGGCCTTGTTCGACCACGTGATGTCGCGGCCGCAGGCGCATTCCGATTTCCCCTTCCCGCGCGAGTACCCCGGCGTCTACCGGGAACGGCGGCGGGAGTGCGGCTTCCAGCTGTATGACAGCGTGGGCGTGCAGCGCGGCGACCGCGAGGCCTCGGCCCGGCAGGGGGCGGAGAATTTCCGCTTCTTCGGCGCGCCGCATGTGGCCATCATCACCACGCCCGAGGCGCTGGGCGTGTACGGGGCCGTGGATTGCGGCGCCTATGTGGGCAATTTCATGCTGGCGGCGCGCAGCCTGGGCGTGGCGACGATCGCGCAGGCCGCGCTGGCGGAGTATTCGGGCTTCATCCGCGAGCACTTCGGCATCGGGCAGGATCGCCAGGTGGTCTGCGGGATTTCGTTCGGCTTCGCGGATCCGGGCCACCCCGCCAACGCCTTCCGCACGTCGCGGGCGGAGGTGGACGACGTTGTCAGGTGGATGGAGGAGTAGAAAATCCTCACGGTCCTAAGGATTCTTCCGTAATTCCGAGTTCATCATAGAAAATCCTTAAGTTCATGAGGATTTTCTTGTCAAATTGGGCATACTGATCAAGAATCCTTTTGACCGTGAGGATTTCATGAAAATTACGCTCGCCGACGCAACCAGCCTTGGCCCGATAGTACGTGCCGTCCGCAAAGCTCAGGGCATCCGCCAGGACGATGCCGCTGGAAGTGTGGGTGTAAGCGAGAATTTTCTGAGCAAGATCGAGCGCGGCGGCGAAACCGCGCAGTGGGGAAAGCTCTTTCAGGTCCTCGACGGACTGGGGATCCGAATCATCCTCGATCTACCAGAAGATACCGCAGATCGCCTTTCGGCTTCGTTCGGAAGTGATGCCCAAAAACCATGAGCAGACGCACGCTCATTGCCAGCATCAACGGTCGCCGTATCGGTGAACTTTGGGAGCAGGATGGCCTGTGGGCTTTCCAGTACGACGCGGCCTGGTACGCCGACAGCAATGGCTATCCATTGAGCCCCCACCTTCCATTGCAGCGTGCCCCGTTGATCGACGGCGCGAGCAAGCGTCCGGTGCAATGGTATTTCGACAATCTATTGCCGGAAGAAGGCCAGCGCGTCTTGTTGGCCGCCGACGCCCACATCGATGCAGCGGATGCGTTCGGGTTGCTAGGCTATTACGGTGCGGAATCCGCGGGCTCTGTCACGCTGGAAACAGGTGTCGCACCGGACACCGGTATTCCCGAGGGGCTGAAGCCGCTGCCCGACAGCGAGCTGTCACGCCGGATCCGTCAGTTGCCTCGCGTTGCACTGACCCATGGGTCGAGCAAACGGATGTCCCTGGCCGGAGCGCAGCACAAGCTTGCCGTCGTACTGCGCAACGACGAACTTTATGAGCCATCGGGTTCACTGCCTTCGCTCCAGATCCTGAAACCCGAACACGTGGATCCGGCCTATCCGCATTCCGTCGCCAACGAATGGTTCGTCATGCAGTTGGCATCCAGGATGGGGTTGGACGTACCGACCGTACGGCGACGCTACGTTCCTGAACCGGTCTATGTCATCGACCGGTTCGACCGCGTCTCGACCAGCGGAGCCTGGGAACGACGTCACGTCATCGATGCCTGCCAGCTTCTGGGACTGGACCGCACGTTCAAGTACGCGCAGGGCAGTCTCGAGAATCTCGCGCGCCTGGCCGACGCGTGTCGAAGTTCCGCCATCACGCGTACGCGGCTCTATTCATGGCTGGTCTTCAACATGCTGACCGGGAACGGCGACGCACACCTGAAGAACCTGAGCTTCTTCGTGTCGGCCTCTGGCGTACAGTTGGCTCCGCACTATGACCTCGTCAGTACCTCGGTCTACGATACGCCAGCCTTTGACGGGCGAGACTGGCCCGATGCGACGCCGTTGGCCTGGCCGTTGCTGAATGCTCGAAGATTCGCGGAAATCGACCGGCCGTTGATGATTGAAGCAGGCACGGCGCTGGGCATTCGCCGAAACACGTCGACAAGACTGCTGGATGTTCAACAGCGCAGCGTGGTGAACTCGGCCGTCTTGCTGTATGAGGCATTCCTGGCCGATGCGAATGATCGAATACACGCTCAACCTGCGCTTCAAGCCGTGATCGCCGGCGAGGCTCGCTGCCTGCGCGCCATCGTTTACAACGTGATCAAGGAAATGGCCGAGCGCCTGGCCTGAACGCTACAGCCCCGCCAGCCCGCGCGCCGCGACTACCGCCTCGGTGCGGTTGCGCACGTCCAGCGCGCGGAAGATGGCGGCCAGGTGGATCTTGACGGTGCCTTCGCTGATGCCCAGGTCGCGGGCGATGAGCTTGTTGGGCTTGCCCTGGGACAGCAGGCGCAGCACGTCGATCTGCCGCTCGGTCAGCAGGCCCCGCAACTGGTCCAGCGAGGTGGAGCGGGCGCCGCCGGCGGCGTCCGCCGCGGCCGGGGGCGCGCCGGCGGGTTGGTGGGGCATGCCGGACAGCATCATCTGCGGCACGAAGACGCCGCCGGCCAGCACCAGCCGCACGGCCGAGAGCATGACGTCGGGCGAATAAGCCTTGGGAATGAAGCCCAGGGCGCCCAGGTCGATGGCGGCGCGCATGACGTCGGGATCCTCGACGCCGGACAGCACGATGATGGGCAGCGCGGGCAGGCGCTCGCGCAGCTCGGCGATGTGGCTGTAGCCCTCGGCGCCGGGCATGGTGAGGTCGATCAGGGCCAGGTCGAGATCGTCGGTGGCTTCCCGCCTGAGGTCTTCGACCTTGAGCGCCATCCTGAATTCGACGTCGGGCCCGAGTTCGGCCAGTTTTACCTTGACGGCCTCGATGACCAGCCTGTGGTCATCGGCGATCAGGATCTTCATGTTTCCCCCATATTCCCTGACACCGTAAAGATAGTCGGCCCGCCCGCGCTAGGCAAGGACCGGCGGCTTGCACCAACGATATAGGCCGCTCGGAATATGGCCCGGACATACCCCGTCTGAAAGAATCGCCTTCACTTTCTACGAGGACGCGGACCATGGGACTGCACACCCGCCCCCCGTGCCGGTCCATGCCAGGGTTATGGTCGGCGCTGCGGTCGTTGTGGCTGGCGCTGGCATGCGCCGCGGGAGTGCCGGCGTTCGCGTCCGCGCAGCCGGGCACGGCGCCGCGCGAGGACGATCCGCCGGCCGAGGCCTGGCGCCAGTGGCGCAGCGTCCTGTTCCGGGTACAGGCGCCCTCCCTGCCCTCGGCCGTGCCGGATGGCGCGGCGGCGGAGCCGGTCAATTTCATTTTCGGCACCATCCATTTCGGCGACCCCGAGGAGCTGGCGTTGGACACCGGCGTGATGCGGGAGGCCATGCGCCATACGCGGATGCTGGTCAACGAGGTGGACAACGACGCCCACTGGGATGCCTCGAAGGAGCGCTACCGGCTGCTGGCCGACCAGGCCGGCCTGCCCGGCCTGATCGGGCCGCAGGCGTATGCCGAGCTGCAGCGCCTGCTGCCGGGGGTGCCGCCGGCCCTGTTGCACCGCTTGAAGCCGTGGGCCGCGCTGGCGCTGCTGGAGGCGCGCGGCGAGGTGGCGGGCGAGCAGACGCTGGACCGGCGGCTGGAGCGCTGGGCGACCGACATGCAGTTGCGCACCGAGCACCTGGAAACGCTGGACGAGCAGCTGGCGGCGCTGGACTGCGTGCCGTCGGCCGAGCAGGCGCTGGTGCTGAAGCAGCGTTTGCAGACCCCCTGGCTGTTCAGCGAACAATCGGCCCGGGTGCTGGAGTACTACCGCAGCCGCAACCTGGCGGCCTGGCTGGACGAGATCGACGCGATGGTGGGGCTGGACGCGCGTGCCCGCCCCATCGAGGAGAGGGCGCGGCGCTGCCTGATCGAGGCGCGCAACGAACGCTGGCTGCCCAGGCTGGACGAGCTGCTGAGACAAGGCGGCATGTTCGTGGCCGTGGGCGCCATTCATCTGACGGGAGCCGCCGGCCTGCTGGAGCGCCTGCGCCAGCGCGGCTTCCTGATCGTGGCGGAGCCGCTGTGAACGGACGGCGGCAAGCCATGGGGAGGACACCGGAATGTTGAACCGACAGCAGGTTTTCTGGGGCCAGGGCGCGTTCCTGGCCCCGCAGCATCTGCAATGTCACGAGGAATGGGCGCGGGCCTACGGGTGGGCCTTGCACGGCCTGCACGCGCCTTATCCGCGCGGCTTCGAGGCGCTGGAACTGGACGAGCAGGCGCTGGCGGGCGGGGTGGTGCGGATCGCGCGCTATGCGCTGCTGACGGCCGAGGGCCGCTGGGTGGGCGGCGGCTCGGCCGGCGCGCCGCAGCCGGGCAATGCCCAGGTTCCCGAGCGCAGCCTGCTGGAGATGACGGTGGCGGGCAACGACCCGATCTCGCTCTACCTGGTGCTGGCCCGCGACCCCACGGTGCAGGGGCTGGCGCCGGAGCAGAAGTCGCTGTTGCCGGCGCGGCATGCGTTGCGCACGGAACACGTGGCCGATCCCTTCGATCCGCAGGCGCCCGCGGTGGACGTGGATTTCGTGGACTGCCAGCCGCGCATCGTGTGCAGCCTGGACGAGCATGCCGAGGCGGTGCTGGGCAGCGCGGAGTCGTGCAAGTTCGCCGAGATCCTGCCCAACGGCCCGGGCCGCTTCAAGCTTTCGCAGGACTACGTGCCGCCGCTGGTATCGCTGGACGCCTCGTCCAACCTGGCGCGCTGGACGCGCGCGCTGCGCGACCTGGTGGTGTCGCGCGGCCAGGATTTCGCCTCGGCCAAGCGCCAGCGCGGCATACGCGCGGCCTCGACCAGCGCGCAGGAAGTGATGCGGGTGCTGATGATGCAGACCTTCGCGCGCTACATCCCGCTGTTGCAGGAGCACGTGCGGCTGGGCATGGTGCCGCCCTGGCAGCTGTACCAGGACCTGCGGCGGCTGGTGGCCGAGTTCTCGGTGTTCTCGGAGGAGATCGGCTATGCCGGCGGCATGCAATCGAATCCCGCCGAAACCGAGCTGCCGGTGTACGACCACGACGACCTGCGGCGCTGCTTCAAGCTGGCCTTCGCGCGCGCGGAAACGCTGATCAAGGCGCTGACGGTGGGCGCGGAAGTGGGCATCACGCTGGCCTACGACGGCCGCTTCCACAAGGCCGACCTGCCGGCCAGCCTGTTCGCGTCGGACAAGACCCGTTTCTACCTGGCCTTCGAATCGCTGGTGCAAGGCATGGAGCTGGCCCAGCGCCTGCAGCGCACCGGCAAGATCGCCTCGAGCGAGGAAATGCCGCGCCTGCTGCAGGCGGCCCTGTTCGGCCTGAAGATCGACCTGTTGCCGGTGCCGCCCGAGGAGCTGCCGCAGAAGACGCCGAACACGACGTATTTCCTGATCGATACCCGGCACCAGTTCTGGCAGTTCATCAAGGACCGGCGGAACATCTCGATCTTTTCCGATCTCCCCGCGGACGAGACGGTCATCAAGCTGTTCCCCGTCGGCGCAGAAGAATAGCAACAAGCGCCCAACCAGGAGTCATCCAATGGCACGCCTGCTGGATTTCTTTTCACCGGTCTTCTCGTTCGGGCTGGAGCTGGACGAGCGGATCGCCGCCGGTACGGCCGGCAACGGGGCCGCCGAGGTGCAGGAACACGCGCGCAAGCTGATCGCGGCCGCGAAGGCGGCGGCGCTGGCGGCCGGCAAGCGGCCCGAGCACGTGGAGTCGGCCTGCTTCGCGGTGGTGTCCTGGTTCGACGAGATCGTCACGCGCAACCCCGCGTACTGGAACAGCGTGACGCCGCTGCAGGTCGCGCTGTTCAACACCAACAACGCCGGCAACGAGTTCTTCCACCATCTGTCCATCCTGAAGTCGGACGAGGACGAGGTGCGCGAGGTCTACTACCACGCGCTGCTGCTGGGGTTCGTCGGCCAGTACTACTTCGAGACCGGCGACACCGGCGAGCTGGGCAAGCTCAAGGAATTGCACGGACGCCAGTTGCCCGTGCCGCCGGCGGCCCTGCACACGCTGCGCGAGGAACCCATCACGCCGCAGCCCTACCTGATGAAGGATCCGTCGGGACCGCGCTATCCCAAGCAGTGGGACAAGCTGCTGCTGAAGGCCGGCGCGGCGGTGGCGCTGCTGATCCCGATCGGCTATCTGCTGTGGCTGCTGGTGGCGGGCCCGCGCGAGACCGGGCCTTCGGTGGCGGATCTGGTGCAGGGGCAATTGCAGACCTACGCCTGCTCGGAGCTGGACGCGCGGGTGGCCGACAGCGGCGCGACGGCGGTCAGCGGCTTTGTCTCGCGGCCCGAGGACATCGCCCGGGTGCAGACCGACATCGCCGCCATCAAAGGCGTGAAGTCGCCCACTTTCGACGTCAAGGTGCGCATCTGGCCGCACTGCGAGGTGGTGTCGCTGCTCAAGCCCTACCGTGCCCGCAACCTCGATCGCCGGCACGGCCTGCAGGTCACCCCCACCACCGGCCACTCGGACCGCTTCACCGAAGGCGAACGCGTCACGGTCAAGCTGGGCCAGGCCGACTACGACGGCTACCTGTACGTGGACTACTACACGGTGGACGGCTCGGTCATCCACCTGTACCCCAACAAGCGCGAGCCGGAGAACGGCCGGCTGATACGCGCGGGCGAGCAGTTCAACGTGGGCGAGAAGATACCCGAGGGCTGGATCGTGGGGCCGCCCTTCGGCCAGGAGCTGATCACGGTGGTCAGTTCGCCCACGCCGCTGTACGCGGCGGAGCGGCCCGAGTACGAGCCGGCCTCGGCCTACCTGCCCAAGCTGCGCGAGTTCCTGGACGCGCACCGGGGCAACGACAAACTGGCCGCGAATTTCCTGTTCCTGCAAACCGAACCGAAGCGGTGACGCCATGAGCTTCCTCGACCGTATCGCCCAGCCGCTGGAACGCCTGCCCGGCATGAAGAAGCGGCCCGTCCGCGTGGCCACCGCCGTCGTCCTGCTGCTGGCGATCGCCGCGCTGGTCGTGCTCGCGGCCACGCTGGTGCTGCCGCTGCTGCCCGCCCGGTTCTGGCAGGTACTGGCCCTGTGCCTGGTCGCCTTCGCCGTGCTGTGGTGGTTCGCCTCGGGCGCCAAGCGGTTCTCGCGCCGGGGCTTCGCGCGCAAGCGCATCGGCGACCTGGGCCCGGGCAACCCGGAGGACGAGAAGGTGGCGCTGGAGCGCATGCGCGCCGCCATCGCCCAGGCGCGCCAGGCCATCCAGCGTTCGCCCGAGATCGGCAAGGGCCGCGATCCGCTCTACCGCATCCCCTGGATGCTGTTCGTGGGCGACGAGCAGGCGGGCGTGGACGGCCTGCTGCGCGCCGCCAACCGGGTCTCGCCCTTCCCGCCTCCCGATCCCCAGCCCGACGGTTATTGGCGATGGTGGTTCTTCAAATCCATGATCGCGATCGAGACGCCGCCCTCGGCGGTCTGCGACGCCTCGGCCCGCGTGGAGCGGGGGCTGTGGTACCAGGCGCTGATGCTGCTGTCCACCGAACGGGACAAGCTGCCGCTGAACGGCATCGTCGTGTGCATGGGGGCGCGCACGCTGCTGGGCGGACCGGATGCCGTGCGGCCGGTGGCGATGCAGCTGCGGCGGCTGGTGGACGAGGCGCTGGAACATCTGCAGGTGCAGCTGCCCGTCTATCTGGTGGTGACCGGGCTGGACCGGATGCCCGGCTACGGCGCCTTCGCCGCTGCCGTGCCGGAACAGGCGCTGGCGCAGGCGGTGGGGCACCGGCTGTCGGATACCGAGGAAATCAGCGCGGCCACCGGCGGCAAGCTGGAAGAGCTCTACACGCCCATCGTGCAGCGCCTGCACGCGCTGCGGATCACCGCGCTGCGCGGCCAGGTCACGCCGGCCGGACGCCGGGCCATCTATGAATTCGTCGAGCACGTGCGCGCGCTGGAGCCCGGCCTGGCGACCCTGGTCGGCCTGATGCTGGAAGACAATCCCTTCCAGCGCACGCCCCGCTGGCGCGGCCTGTTCCTGACCGGGTCGCCGCCGGATACCGCCGCGGGCAAGAGCGGGGTGGCGGGCGGGTTTCTGGACGATCTCTTCACCCGCTTCCTGCCCGCCGACCAGCCGCTGGCCTCGCCCAGCTTGCGCGGCAACGCCGGCAAGATGGCGATCGCGGCGGTGGGCGTGGGCGCGATGCTGGGCTTGTCGGCCATGCTGAGCTACGGCTTCGCCAACGCCCGGCAGGACGACGGCAAGCTGCTGGCGCAGACGCAGACGGCCTGCCGCGAACCCAGCGACGCGGTGGCGGCGGCGCGCATAGGCTGGCTGGCCCGCTGCGGCCGGACCATCGAGCAGTTGGAGGTGGCGCGCGCCGAAACCGGCCTGGGATTCGGCCTGCGGCGGGCCGACTCCGACATCGAGCGGATGAAGGAACAGGTGCTGCGCGATTTCTCCAACCTGATCCTGGCGCCCTACGACCAGATCATCGAGACCGACCTGGCGCGCAACCAGGCCGGCCTGGAACACCTGCTGGCGGTGTCCCAGCGGCTGCGCATGCTGGACCATTGCCGCCGGCAGAGTGACGCATGCCAGCAGGAGGCGGCGAACAACCTGGCCTTCGACCAGAATGCGAGGCTGTTCAGCCCTTTTGTCTCGGGTGAGCAGGACGCGCGGGCCGATCGCGAACACGCCGCCGCCCTGCTCACCACCTACATGGGCTACCTGCGCTGGCAGCAATCGGCCACGCTGGACGCGGAAGCCCAGCGCCTGCGCGCGCTCCTGGCCCGCCTGCTGGCGGCCCATACGCCTCGTCCGGACGACGTGCGCGCCTGGGCCGACCAGCGGCGCGACCCGATCGTCCTGACCGCCTTCTGGCTGCCGCCCGACCGCGTGGTGGGCGTGGAGGCGGCCGCCATGCCTCAGGTGTCGGCCGCGTTCACGCGTCAAACCTGGCGGGACGTGCTGGCCCCGCTGCTGCGCACCGCCGCCGACGCCGTTCCCGAGCGCAAGCCTGTCCTGGAAACGTTCCGAGCCCAGTACTTCAGCGAGTACTTTCGCGCATGGGGGCGTTTCCAAGCCAGGTTCTTCGAAGGCACCGCGCTGTGGCGCCCCCAGCTCGACGCCATGGGCAAGCGCGCGGGAACGGCCGAGGATCCGTACGCGCTGCTGGCCGCCGCCACCGACCGCGAGCTGCAAGGGCTGGACCTCGCGCTGCCCCTGGGCACGCGCTGGACCCGGGCGTGGGCCCGCGCCAAGGATGATTGGCTGGGCGCCTGGCGCCCCCTGGGAGGCTTCCTGGCCGATGCCGTGGCCGGGATGTTCGGCCGGTGGTGGGGCGCCGAGCCCATCCAGCCCCCCGCCTGGCTGCTGGCCGAGATCGATACCACCGAACGCGTGCTGCGCCCCCAGCGGCCGGACTACGCGCGCGCCTACCTGCGCCTGCGCGCCGACGCCAGCGGCCAGGAAGCCTACGACATCGCGGCCGAGCTGTTCCGCGCCAAGGGCGCGCCGGCCCAGCCGCCCGCCGCCGACTACGCCGCCCTGCTGTCTTCCGTGGACAAGCCGGGAGAGCAGTTCGCCGCCGTTTTCAAGGGCGACGACCTGGCCGCCTGGTCCGTGGTGCAGGGGCCGTCGCGGCTGCTGCTATACCTGACCGTGCAGCGCGCCGGCCAGTTCGTCCAGGCCCGGTGGAACGAAAGCGTGGTCGCCGCGCTGCGCGGCATGCCCCCCAAGGAACAGGCGGATGCGCTGTACGGCGAACAGGGCCGGCTGACGGCATTCGTGAAGGACTGGCTACAGCCTTTCATTACCGAACGCGAACGCACGCCCACGCGCATCGCCGGTATCGGCCTGCCGCTATCGCCCGCCTACCAGGGCATGGTCGCGGCCGAACGGCGCATCCTGTCGACCCAGGTCAACAAGCCCTTTCTTGCCGGCAGTTTCCAGTTCTCGCAGCCCACGCGCATGGGTGCGGCCAGCGAAGGGCCGCAGGGCACGGTGCTGGAAGTGGTCTGCCGCGAGCGCACCTACCTGGCATCGACCCGCGCGGAATCCCTGGCCGAGGCGACGGCCCAGGTGTTCTGGTCGCCCGACAGCTGCATCGAGGCGCGCCTGCACATCTCGCTGCCCGTGCCGCCGGAGGCGCCCGTTGCCGCCGCGCCCGGCGCGGTGCCCGCGGCCGTTCCCGCGCCCGCGCCCGCGCCTGCCCTGGGGCCCCGCCTGACGCTGATCTATCCCGGCGCCGAGGGCTTCGCCACCCTGATCGCCGATTTCCGTTCGGGCTCGCACGCCTTCCGGCTGCCCGATTTCCGCACTTCGTACGGGCCCATCCAATGGAAGGAGCTGTCCGCCCGGCTGGCCCAGCAAGGCTTCACCGAGGCCCGGGTCTTCATGGACGTGCGCCCGTCCGACGAGATGCTGCGCTTCCTGAACGCCCGGACCGAACCGGCCGCCGCACTGCCGACCTCCATCCTGGAATGACGACCCGGAGACTCCCATGGCCATCGATATCGCCGAACTGATGCAACCCATCGCCGGGGGCGACCCTTGCGGCGAGGACGCCTCGTTCTCGGACACCTACGACCGCATCCGGGAAGCGCGCCGCGCGGACGATGCGTCGCTGTCGCAGGGCGACTGGCAGACCGAGCTCAAAACCGCCGACTGGCGGGCCGCCGCCGAACTGGCCGCCGAGGTGCTGCAAAGCCAGAGCAAGGACCTGCAGGCCGCCGTCTGGCTGGGCGAGGCCCTGATCGCCCGCCACGGACTGGCTGGCGCGGCCGATGCCATGGACGTGCTGCACGGATTGCTGGACACCTACTGGGACGGCCTGCATCCGCGGCCCGATGGCGACGACCTGGAAGAACGCGCCAGCAAGCTGGCCTGGTTCAACGTCTACGGCGGATTGGCCCTGAAAAAGGCGCCGCTGACCGCTTCCGCGCCCTATGTCACGCTGATCGACTGGCAGGACTCGCGCGAGGTGGACAACCTGGCGCGCCAGAACGCCGCCGCCTACCAGGAGGCCCTGGACGCGGGCAAGCCCACGGGGGAGTCGGTGGACAAGGCCATCGAAGGCAGCGGCCCGGGCTTCGTGTCGGACACCCTGGCCGCCGTGGACGCGGCGCAGGCCGCCTTCGACCGTTTGCAGGCGCTGGTCGACCAGCGTTTCGGCCGCCAGGCGCCCAGCCTGGCCGACCTGGGCGACGGGCTCAAGCGCGCGCGCCAGGTGCTGGGGCGGGCGGCGCAGAACCTGGGGATCGCGCCCCGACACGGACAGGAGGCCGGCGAAACCGCGGTCGTCGTTCCCACGGTGCCTGCCGCGACGCCGGCGCCCGCGTTGCAGGCCATGCCGGCGGCCGCGGCCACGATGGCCGTGCCGCGCGTGGTGGTGGATTTCCAGGCCCGCGCCGAGCTGCTGCGCACCGTGGGCGAGATCGCCGCCCACTTCAAGCGCGTGGAGCCGCACAGCCCGGTGTCCTTCCTGCTGGAACGCGCGGTGAGCTGGGCCGACATGCCGCTGGATCAATGGCTGGCGGAGGTGGTGAGCGACGATTCGGTGCTGGGGGTGATACGGGATCGGATAGGGGTGCCGCGGGGGTGACGGGCCTTCTTCAGGCCACGACGACTTGCGTGTGCCCCGCCGCCTGACGCCTGGTTTTCCGGACGACGATATCCACGTCGCGGCCCAGCCTGTTCAGACATTCGATCATCTTCGCCTGACTGATGCCTCGGAACTTCCCTCGCAGCATCTCGGACAGCTTCGGTTGCGGCATGCCCAGGATGTTGGAGGCCTGCTGCTGCGTCAACTTGCGATCCATTAGGATCTGCGAGATCTCTCTGACCAATTCGGCCTTGACGAGCATGTCGGCGGCGTCCGGGTACCCCAGATCCGAGTAGACATTTTCCGTGCCTTGCTCAATAGGGAAATCCTTGGTGTCATTCATGCTCTGGCCTCGTACTCGTCCACACTCTTCAACCGAGCCCTGATCAGTTCGATGTCCGGCCTGGGCGTGGCAATACCACGCACGGACTTCTTCTGAAAACAATGTAGTACATAGACGGCCGACGGATAACGGATCGTATAGACAGCACGGTAAGTGTCGCCCAGGAAATCTTCGACTACCTCGAGCACACCGGAGCTGCCAAACCCCTTGAGCGGCTTCGCCTGCGGGTGCTTCTGGCCGCCCTGGGCCAGGTAGAGGGCATAGCCAAACATATTCTGCACGGCTTCCGGCATCGCGCGAAGGTCTTTTCTCGCGGACGCGATCCATCGCAGCGGCTTCAACTCGATCACCCTCATTAATTATACCTATTTATAGATATTCGACGAGATCTCGCTATCCGTTCGATCATATGAATCCATAACGTCGCCGCCCACACCACGCTGGACAATTCCGTCCTGCCTCGCAGGCAGCATTCACCCCCTACCCCTTCCGGCCTATCTCCACGTCTGGCCGTCTGGCTACTACCACCGCCGGCCCCGCCTTTCTAGACTGCACCGCATTCCCGTTCGACCGCCGGCTACGCCAAGGAGAGCGATCATGGCCAAGAAGGAAAGCACCCAGCACAAGCTCGACCGTGTCCGCGCGCCCCGGGTCCAGCTGACCTACGACGTGGAGATCGGCGACGCCATCGAGAAGAAGGAACTGCCTTTCGTCGCCGGCGTGCTGGGCGATTTCAGCGGCAAGCCCGAGGAGCCCCTGCCCCGGTTGAAGGACCGCAAGTTCGTCAACATCGACAAGGACAACTTCGACGACGTGCTCAAGGGCATGAAGCCGCGCCTGCAATACCAGGTGGACAACAAGCTGACCAACGACGGATCGCGCATAGGCGTGACGCTGAATTTCAAGAGCCTGGCCGATTTCGAGCCGGAGAAGCTCGTGCAGCAGATCGAGCCGCTACGCAAGTTGCTGGAAGCCCGCCAGAAGCTGGCCGACCTGCGCAACAAGATGGCCGGCAACGACAAGTTCGAGGAATTGCTGAGCGAGGTGCTGCAAAACACCGACAAGATCGCCCAGTTGTCCAGGGAAGTCGCGAAAGACGACACCCCCGAAGCCTGACGCACCGTAGCCACCGGAGAACGCCCATGGCCGACACCCAGCAACAAGGCGCGGCGCCCGCCGCTGCCGCCGAAGCCGAGTCCGCTTCGCTGCTCGATTCCATCCTGTCGCAAAGCCGCATCGCCCGCTCCGATACCGAAAAGGAACGGGCGCGGGACCTGATCGCCGAGCTGGTCGGCCAGATCGCCGACGGCGAGGTGACGATCTCGCGCGACGCCATCGCCTCCATCGACGCGCGCATCGCGCAGCTGGACGCGGTGCTGTCCGACCAATTGTCGGCCGTCATGCACGCGCCCGAGTTCCAGCAGCTGGAAGGCAGCTGGCGCGGACTGAAGTACCTGATCGACAGCTCGGAGACCAGCACCACGCTGAAGGTCAAGCTGTTCAACGCCAGCAAGAAGGAACTGGTGAAGGACCTGAAGAGCGCCTCGGACTTCGACCAGTCGGCGCTGTTCAAGAAGGTGTACGAGGAAGAGTACGGCACCTTCGGCGGGGCGCCCTTCGCGACGCTGATCGGCGACTACGAGTTCACGCGCCATCCCGAGGACATGTACCTGCTGGAGGAGATGTCGCACATCGCCGCCTCGGCGCATGCGCCCTTCCTGTCGGCCGCCTCGCCCGAGCTGTTCGGGTTCGAGAGCTTCACCGACCTGGCGGGGCCGCGGGACCTGGCCAAGATCTTCGACACGGTCGAGTACGCCAAGTGGAAATCCTTCCGCGCGTCGGAGGACGCGCGCTATGTCGGGCTGGCCATGCCGCACGTACTGGGGCGCCTGCCCTACGGCCCGGACACGGCGCCGGTGGAGGCCTTCAACTTCCAGGAAGACGTGACCGGCAAGGATCACTCCAAGTACCTGTGGAGCAACGCCGCGTACTCGCTGGGTGCGCGCATCACCGATGCCTTCGCCCGCTACGGCTGGTGCGCGGCGATCCGCGGGGTGGAAGGCGGCGGACTGGTCGAGGGGCTGCCCACGCACACCTTCGCCACCGACGACGGCGAGGTCGCGCTGAAATGCCCGACCGAGATCGCCATCACCGACCGGCGCGAGAAGGAACTGGCGGACCTGGGCTTCATCCCGCTGGTGCATTGCAAGGGCACGGACTACGCGGCGTTCTTCTCGACCCAGTCGGCGCAGAAGGCCAAGGAATACAACACCGACGCCGCCAATGCCAATGCCCGGCTGTCGTCGCAGCTGCAATACATCTACGCGGTCAGCCGCATCGCGCACTACCTGAAGACGATGATGCGCGACAAGATCGGCAGCTTCGCCTCGAAGGCCAGCGTCGAGACCTACCTGAACAACTGGGTCGCGCAGTACGTCCTGCTGGACGACATGGCCTCGCAGGAACGCAAGGCCCAGTTCCCGCTGCGCGAAGCCCGTATCGAAGTGGCCGAGATACCCGGCAAGCCGGGCGCCTACAAGGCCGCCGCCTTCCTGCGCCCGCACTACCAGCTGGACGAACTGAGCGTCTCGCTGCGCCTGGTGGCCGAACTACCGCAGTCGGCCCGCTAATTCACCACGAGGAGTCTGAATCATGGCATTCGACGCATTCATCCAGCTTGAAGGGATCAAGGGGGAAAGCACGGACGAGAAGCACAAGGACTGGATCGAGATCCAGAACTACGGCTTCGGCGCGTCCCAGCCCCAGTCGAACACCGCATCGTCGTCGGGCAACCTCGGATCGGCGCGGGTCGAGGTGAAGAACTTCACCTTCCTGCACAACCTGGACATCGCCAGCCCCAAGCTGTTCGAATACTGCTGCACCGGGGCCACCATTCCCAAGGCGACCATCACGCTGAACCGCGCCGGCGGCCAGAAAGAGAAGTACATGGAGTACAAGCTGACCGACGTGATCGTGACCTCGGTCAACCGCGACGGCGCCTCGGACAACACGCAGGACGTACCGCTGGAAGCCGTTGCGCTGGGCTTCGGCAAGATCGAGATGACCTACAGCAAGATAGGCATCGACGGGAAGTCGTCGGGCAACGCGTCCGCGGGCTGGGACCTGAAAAAGAACGTGAAGGTGTGATGGACGGCGGACGGGCAACCGTCCGCCGGCCCTGAATGAAGAGCCTGATCGAACGCCTGGAATCGGCGTCGCCGGACAGCGGCCGCGCCGATATCTACGCGCTGCGCGAGGCCGTCTCGCGCGACCTGGAAGCGCTGCTGAACACGCGCTCGGAAGGCGCGCGCCTGATTCCGCAAGCCTATGCCGAATGCCGCAAGTCGTCGCTGACCTACGGCATTCCCGATTTCTCGTCCTATAGCCTGCTCAGCCCGCACGATCGCGACCGGATACGGCGCGCGCTGGAGGCGGCCATTACGCAGCACGAGAGCCGCCTCTCCCGCGTCAGGGTGGGGCTGGAGGCTCCCCGCCAGTACGAGCGCGTGCTGCGCTTCAAGGTGGATGCCCTGCTGTCGCTGGGTCCCGACCGCGAGAAAGTGCAGTTCGACGCGGTGCTGCAGCTCAACACCCAGGCCTATGCCGTCAAGTAGCGGTCGCCACGCGCATCGCGCAGCACGGTCGCCAGCGCCTGCCTGAGCACTTCGCTGGTCACCGGTTTGTGCAGCACCGCGACACCGGCCTCGGCGATCTCGCGCAGCCGGTCCGGCTTGGTCTCGCCGGTGACCAGCAGGCGCGCCGCGCGGCGGCCGCGCATGCCGGGATGCGCGTCGAGCGCGCGCAGCACCTCGAGCCCGTTCTCGCCATCGCGCAGCAACAGGTCGGTAATGACCACGTCGGGCGGCCGCGTCCACTGCTGCGCCAGCGCCAGCACCTGCGACCGGCTTTCGGCCACGGCCACCTCGGCGCCCCAGTTGCGCAGCACCAGCGACAGCCCTTCGAGGATATTGGGCTCGTCGTCGATCACGAGCATGAACATGCCAGTGAAGTCCACCTTGGCGCCCTGCGCCGGGCAGGGCGGCGGTGCCTCGGCGGGGGCCGCCTGCGGCACGACTACCGACACCACCGTGCCCCGGCCCACGCGGGATTGCAGCCGCAGCGGCATGTGCAGCAGGTCGCACAGGCGGCGCACCGTGGCCAGGCCCAGGCCCAGCCCGCGCGATCCACGCGAACTGGACGCGTCCACCTGGTAGAACTCCTCGAATACCTTTTGCTGGTGCTCGGGCGCGATGCCCACGCCCGTATCCCACACGCCTATGCGCAGGCCTCCCGCGCCGTCCCGCCGGGCGCCGACCAGCACGCCGCCCTGCGTGGTGTGGCGCAGCGCGTTGCTGACCAGGTTGTTCAGGATGCGCGACAGCATGACGTAGTCGCAATCGACCCAGGCGTCGGTCTTGCGCACGACCAGCCGCAGCCCCTGTTCCTCGGCCTGGGGGCGGAAGTTGCGGCTGATGTCGTCGAACAGGCGATCGAGCGGGAACACGGCGCGCTGCACGCGCACCGCGCCCGCGTCGATCTGGGACAGGTTGAGCAGTTCGGAGAACAGGCGGTCCAGCGAATGCACGCACTCCTGGATGGAGGCGATGCAGGCCAGGCGCGGCGGGTCGGTCTCGTCCGAGCGCAGGGCATCGGCGAACAGCGTGAGCGCATGCAGGGGCTGGCGCAGGTCGTGGCTGGCCGCGGCCAGCAGACGCGTCTTGCCCTGGTTGGCGGCTTCCAGCTGGGCGTTTTTCAGGGCCAGTTCCTGGGTGGCCTGGGCGATCTGGCTCTCCATGGTCTTGCGGCTGTCCGCCAGCGCCTGGGCCGCCACCTTGAACCCGTGCTGCAGGCGGCCGACCTCGGCGGTGGCGCCGGTCTCGACCTCGACCTCCTCGCCCTCGCCCAGCCGGTCGACGACCTCGGCCAGCTTGCGTATGGGCGCGCTGATGCGCCGGGCCGCCCACCAGCCGGCGATGCCCACGCCCAGCAGGCTGGCGCCCAGCAAGGCGGCCAGGGTGGACCACAGGTTGCGGCGCGCCGCGGCGATGGATTCCAGGTCGAATTCGACCATGACTTCGCCGGCGCGCGCCGATTCTTCGCTATCTATGGGTTCGAGCACCTCCAGTCCCGGCGGATCGGTGGGCTTGGTCCAGAACCCCGACTGGGCCACGATCTCGCCATCCAGGGTGCGTATCTGCACCTGCCTGACGCCCGGCTGCTGGCTGCCCACGCGCGCGGCGTTGAGCAGCGCGCGGCGGTCCATGCGCATCAGCGGCGTGCGCGACAGCGTGGCAACCTGCCGGGCCACCGCCCGCGCGTTGTTCTCGGTCAGCTCGGTCAGCTCGGTCAGGTGATGGCGGGCCAGCACCGACATGGCCAACAGGATGGCCACCGCGGCCGGCACCAGGCTGAGCAGCATCAGCCGCACGGCAAGCGGCACGCTGCCGACGGAGCGGCGGGAAAGATCGGCGAGACGCGACGGCGCGGCCATGCGGAGACGGATAGTGAAGGTCTCGTGATTGTGGATAGCCCCGTTCGCCAAGACAAGCGAATTCGATTCTTGCAGATTCTGTTGCCAAATATGTCGTCTCTTTCTGTCCGCGCGGGTTGGTGCGATGATCCGATGCCCCGATTCACGCTCCCGTTACCGTGTCCACGCTCGCCCAGTTCCTCGTCCGCCGGATGTCGTTCGCGCTGCTGCTCGCCAGCATCACGCTGGCCGTCCTGCCGGGCATGTCGTGGGCACAGGAGGCCGCGCTGCGTTTCGGCGTGCTGCCGCTGGGCGGCGCGCTGGAATCGCGCCAGGACTGGAAGCCGCTGCTGGACGACATGGGCGCCTCGGTGGGCCGGCCCGTCGTCGCCCTGTCCTTTACTTCCTACGAAGGCCTGCGCCTGGCCATGCAGGAAAACCGCGTGGACCTGGCCTTCGTGTCGGGCAAGCTCGCACTCGAAGCCGTGCTGCAATACGGGATGACGGTGCTGAACCAGGTGGTGCGGCCGGACGGACTGCCCGGCTACCGCTCGGTCCTGATCGTGCGCAAGGACGGCCCCATCCAGAGCCTGGACGACGTGCTGAACCAGCCCGGCAAGTGGCGCCTGGGCATGGGCGAGACGCAATCGATGTCGGGCTACGTCATTCCCCAGCTGCAGTTGTTCGCGCCCCGCGGCATCGCGATCGAACGCCATTTCCCCAGCGAACTCGTGGACGGCCACCAGGGCACGGCGCTGGCGGTGGCCAACGGCGATGTGGACGTGGCCACCAACAACACCGCCGACCTGGATCGCTTCCGCTCCCACTTCCCCCAGGAAGCGGCGAAACTGAAGATCATCTGGGAATCGGACCTGATTCCCCATGGCGCCATCGTCATGCAACGAGGCTTCCCCGACGCGATGCGCGACAGGGTCCGCACCTTCCTGAGCGGCTACGGCCATGGCGCCGGCGCGCGCGCCGACGCCGAGCGCGTGGTGCTGGGCCGGCTGCACGGACTGGCCGGCTTCCCGCTCGCCGACAACCGGGTGCTGGTGCAGGTATTGCGATTGGAATACCAGCTCGCGCAGCGCCAGGCCCTCCAGGGCCAGTGGGTCTCGGAACAGGCGCGGCAATCCCGGCTGGCGCGGCTGGCCGCCGAATATGGAGAACAACAGCAGCGGCTCGCGGCCTCTTCTCCCTAGGGCCGCCTCCCGCTGAAGGGAGGCTCGCACAGGCCGGGGATGGGTCCTACGCCCTAAGTGGTATGGAACGGACGCCGGCGCGGCGTCACACTGCATGGCCAGGATCCTGTCGGGAGAAGCGCCATGACGCCCGAGACCAGCCACGTTCGTGTGGCCCCGCCCCGGGGGCTGACCATGACGGCCGCCGCCGGTG
>NZ_JAOCLR010000042.1:0-40185 GCF_029845405.1 Pigmentiphaga sp. GD03639 | reverse complement strand
CACCCGCATCGCCCCCTGGGGGGCGCCCGTAAGGGCGTAGGGGGGGGGGTAACTAACTACTATAGTCCGGCTGTTTGGCTGGCGCTGCCTGCTGGAAGGCCGGCTGCTGCTGGCAGTGCTCGTACACGGCCATCACCCGGGGGTAGGCCGAGGTGTCGCAGCCCATGCGCTGGGCGTTGCCGACCTGGGGGACCAGGCAGCAGTCGGCCAGCGTGGGCGCGTCGCCGAAGCAGTACGGGCCGGAGCCGTGGGCCTGGAGCAGGCGCTCGACGGCGGCCAGGCCGTCCTGGATCCAGTGGTCGTACCAGGCCTTCTTCTGTTCCTCGGTGACGCCGATGACGTCGGTGAGGTACTTCAGGATGCGCAGGTTGTTGACCGGATGGATGTCGCAGGCGATGGCCAGCGCGACCTCGAGCACGCGGGCGCGCCGCATCTTGTCCTGGGGGATCAGGCGCGGCTCGGGATAGGTGGCGTCGAGGTAGTCGATGATGGCCAGCGACTGCCCCAGTTGCACCTCGCCGTCGACCAGCAGTGGGACGTTGGCCGAGGGGTTCCTGGCCACGTAGTCCGCCGCGCGGTGTTCCAGCTTGCGGATGTTGACGCCGCGGTATTCGTAGGCCAGGCCCTTGAGCCCCAGCGCGATGCGGACCCGGTACGAGGTCGAGCTGTTGAAGAAACTGTAGAGTTCCATGTCGGCTCGTCCGGCCTCAGACCACGCGGACCTTCAGTTCGCCCAGGCCGGCCACGCCGCCTTCCATCAGGTCGCCCTTGACCACCGGGCCCACGCCTTCGGGGGTGCCGGTGAAGATCAGGTCGCCCGGTTCCAGGCGGAAGTACTTGGACAGGTAGGCCACGGTCTCGGCGATGGACCAGATCAGCTTGGAAGTATCGCTGCGCTGCTTGTCCTGGCCGTTCACCTTGAGCCACAGCTCGGCGTTGTCCATGTTGCCGACGTCGGAGGCCTTGTGCAGGGGAGCGGTGGGCGCGCTCTGGTCGAAGGCCTTGCCGAGTTCCCAGGGACGGCCGACCTCGCGCATCTTGATCTGCAGGTCGCGGCGGGTCATGTCCAGCCCGACGGCGTAGCCCCAGACGTATTCCAGCGCCTGTTCGACGGGGATGTTGGAGCCGGACTTGCCGATGGCGGCGACCAGTTCGATCTCGTAGTGGAAGTTCGAGGTCTCGGACGGGTAGGGCAGGTCCAGCGTCGTGCCGTAGGGCACGGCCACCACGGCGTCGGCCGGCTTGCAGAAGAAGAACGGCGGTTCGCGGTCGGGGTCGAAGCCCATTTCGCGCGCGTGGGCGGCGTAGTTGCGGCCGACGCAGTAGACGCGGCGCACGGGGAACTGTTCGTTGCTGCCGGCGACGGGCAGCGTGGTGACCGCTTCGGGTTGGAATACGTACGACATGGGCGGATAACCTTTGGGTGTAGGGATGGGAAAGGAGATCAGGCGATGCGCTCTTCGCGCAGCAGCCCCAGCGCGGCCTGCACCGGACGATCAGAATAGCTGAAGAGCACCGCGTCTTCGAGCGCGGCCAGTTGCACCGGCTTCCAGGGCGGGACCGCGAACACGTCGCGCGGTCCGAACTGGAAGACTTCGTCGCCGATGCGCACGCTGCCCTGGCCCTCGACCACGCTGAACACGGTGGAGTCCGAGGTGCGGTAGGTCTTGCCCTGGAAACCGGCCGGCAGCCATTGCATGAAGGTCGCCATGGTGGGCATGGGGTAGCCGCCGGTGGCGGGGTTCACGTAGCGCAGCTTGACGCCGTCCCAGGGATCGAGCTCGCCGCGGCGCGCCAGCTGGTCGAGCGCTTCGCGCGAGCGCTCGTAGGGATAGTTGAAGATGGGCGAGGACGTGCCGCTGAAGGTGTGGCGCACGGGCGCCATGTTGTAGCCGTAGCGCGCGAAGCTGTCCCCCTCGGGACGCATGACGGGCTGCGAGGCCTCGGGATAGTTCTCGGCGAAACCGGCATCCAGCGACCGCAGCAGCGGGATGTCCAGGCCGTCCAGCCACACCACCGGCTCGCCGCCTTCGGCTTCGGCGGGATTGCCGTGGTCGTGCCAGGTCCAGGACGGCGTGATGATGAAGTCGCCGGGATGCATGGTGGTGCGTTCGCCGTTGACCGCCGTGTAGGCGCCCTTGCCTTCGACGATGAAGCGCAGGGCCGACTGGGTGTGGCGGTGGCTGGGAGCGATCTCGCCGGGCAGGATCAGTTGCAGGCCCGCGTACAGCGTCTGGGTGATGGCCGACTGGCCCTTCAGGCCGGGGTTCTCCAGGATCAACACCCGGCGCACGGCTTCCTCGGCGCTGATGATGGAGCCCGACTCCATGACGTCGGCGCGCATCTTCTCGTACTTCCAGATCGCGGGCACGCATCGCGGCTGCGGCTGGGGCGGGACGAGGGTGTGCAGGGATTCCCAGAGGGGGCTCAGGTTCTTCTGCGCGATGCGGTCGTAATAGGCGCGGCGCGCGGCATCGGGAGCGGTCTTGTCGAGCATGGGGTCTCCGTGTCTGGCAGGGTGGCGCGGCATGCCCGCGTCCGTGTCCGGGCCATTGTATGCGTCGAGGTATGCAAAATGATATGAAATTATCTTATCAACCATATCAATAAGAATATGGCTCGCCGATCGATGCGGCGAGGCACCGTGCACCGCCCTGGTGCCGCATGGTTTCCGATCGGCGCACGCGTTCTTCCGCATGGTGCGTTTTCCGGCGGCCCTGCCGCCGCGGGACGTGTCCGCGCACGATGCGCGTGCATGCCATCCCGGTACGGCCCTTGCTTGAGCAGCTTCGGATATGGCCAGGAACGAAGGTGCCCATGCTGTCCTACGACGAGATGCAATTCGAGACCGGCGTCGTGCGCCGGCACTACCAGCGGTTCTGCGCCTGGCTGGACCGCCAGAGCGGCGACACCATGGCGCGCAAGCCAGCGGAGGCCGATCTGGTGTTCCGGCGGGTCGGCATCACTTTCGCGCTGGGGGGCGATGCCGGCGACGTGGAACGGCTGATCCCGTTCGACCTGATCCCGCGCATCATCCCCGCGGACGAATGGCAGTTGCTGCAGCGGGGCATGGCCCAGCGGGTGCGCGCGCTGAACATGTTCATCCACGATGTCTACCACGAACGCCACATCGTGCGCGCCGGCGTGGTGCCCGCCGAGCAGGTCTACACCAATGCCCAGTACCGGCCCGAGATGCAGGACGTGGACGTGCCGCGCGACATCTATGCCCATATCGCCGGGGTCGATATCGTCAAGGCCGGCGACGACCGCGACGGCACGTTCTACGTGCTCGAGGACAACCTGCGGGTACCGTCGGGCGTGTCCTACATGCTGGAGAACCGCAAGATGATGATGCGGCTCTTCCCGGAGCTGTTCGTGCAGAACCGGATCGCGCCCGTGGCCCACTACCCCGACCTGCTGCTGGAGAACCTGCGTTCGGTCGCGCCCATGGGCGTGGACGATCCCACCGTGGTCGTGCTGACGCCGGGCATCTTCAATTCCGCCTACTTCGAACACGCGTTCCTGGCGCAGCAGATGGGCGTCGAACTGGTGCAGGGCAGCGACCTGTTCGTTGCCGACAACACCGTTTTCATGCGCACCACGCGCGGGCCCAGGCGGGTGGATGTGATCTATCGCCGGCTGGACGACGACTTCCTCGACCCGATCGCCTTCCGCGCCGACTCGGCGCTGGGGGTGCCGGGGCTGCTGTCCGTGTACCGCGCGGGCCGCGTCACGCTGGCCAACGCGATCGGGACCGGGGTGGCCGACGACAAGTCCATCTATCCCTTCGTGCCGGACATGATCGCGTTCTATCTGTCCGAGGAACCCATCCTGAGCAATGTGCCGACCTGGCAGTGCCGCAAGCCCGACGAACTCTCGCACGTGCTCGCGCACTTGCCGGAGCTGGTGGTCAAGGAGGTGCATGGAGCGGGCGGCTACGGGATGCTGGTGGGCCCGACGGCAAGCCGCGCCGAGATCGAGTCCTTCCGCGCCCGTCTGCTGGCCAGGCCGCAGGGCTACATCGCCCAGCCCACGCTGGCGCTGTCGACCTGCCCGACCTTCGTCGAGCAAGGCGTCGCGCCGCGCCACATCGACCTGCGGCCGTTCGTGCTGTCGGGCCGCAATGTCTCCATGGTGGCGGGCGGCCTGACACGCGTCGCGCTGCACGAGGGATCGCTGGTCGTGAATTCCTCGCAGGGCGGCGGAACCAAGGATACCTGGGTACTCGACGCCGTCGAAGGCGCCGGCACGGAGGAAAAGACATGCTGAGCCGCACCGCCGACCATCTTTTCTGGATGGCCCGCTACATGGAGCGGGCCGAGAACACCGCGCGCATGCTGGACGTCACCATGAAGGCGCTGCTGCTGCCCCAGACCGACGAAAGCGCGCTGCGCAGCCAGCGGGCCGTGCTGGCGATATCCGAACTGGGCGAGGTTTTCGCCGGCCGCTACGACGCGGTGACGGCGGACAACGTGCTGCGTTTCATGGTGGCCGACCCCGGCAATCCTTCCAGCATCCTGTCCAGCCTGCGCGCCGCCCGGGAAAACGCCCGCGCGGTGCGCGGCGCGCTGACGACGGAGTCGTGGGAGACCATCAACCATACCTGGCTGGACTTCAACCGCCAGATCGACGAAGGCATGCTGGCGGTGGACCCGGACTCGGTGTTCGAGTGGGTCAAGCTGCGTTCGCACCTGTCGCGCGGCGTGACCCTGGGCACCGCGCTCAAGGACGAGGCTTTCTATTTCACCCAGCTGGGGACCTTCCTGGAGCGCGCGGACAATACCGCGCGCATCCTGGACGTGCGCTTCGCCGACG
Source organism: Pigmentiphaga sp. GD03639 (assembly GCF_029845405.1). NCBI lineage: Bacteria > Pseudomonadati > Pseudomonadota > Betaproteobacteria > Burkholderiales > Alcaligenaceae > Pigmentiphaga > Pigmentiphaga sp. GD03639. The sequence goes on along the minus strand of NZ_JAOCLR010000042.1, from coordinate 35,370 downwards.
GCGCGCCGGCCTCGCGCGCGTCCTCCGGGGCGCCGCTCGACGATTTCTATTACTGGACCTCCATCCTGAGTTCGGTGTCGGGGCTGGAGACATACCGGCAAGTCTATCGGGACGTGCTGGTCCCCGAACGCGTGGCCGAGCTGCTGATCCTGAACCCGTCCATGCCGAGATCGCTGCTTGCCTCGCTGGACCACGTGTGCGAGAACCTTGCCATGCTCAGGACGGACAACTCCCGCGATTGCGAGCGCGAGGCCGGCCGGCTGCGCGCCGAATTGCTGTATGCCGAGATACGGCCCATCCTGTCCCGAGGCCTGCACCTGTACCTGACCGAGTTCCTGGGGCGCATCGCCATCCTGGGCAACAAGATCAGCGCGGCCTTCCTCCTGCCCTTGACCGTCTGAGGGGATATCCATCATGCGCCTGTTCATCTATCACGAGACCACCTATCGCTACGATGCGCCGGTGCTCTACTCGATCCAGCAACTGCGGCTGGTGCCGGGATCGGGTCCGGCGCAGGTCGTCGTCCATTGGGACCTGAACGCGCCCGGCAAGCTGGACATGGCCACGGACGCCTATGGCAACGCGGTCCAGATGCTGGTCATGACGCGGCCCTTGTCGGAGATGAAGTTCGCCGTGCGCGGCGAGGTCGAGACGACGCCGCTGCGCGACGGGCGGCTGGGGGAAGGCCCGGGGCGCATCCCGCTCGAACATTTCACCTGCGCGACGCGGCTGACCGAGGCCGACGCGGCCGTGCGCGAACTGGCGGGCGACACCGGGCCGCTGGACAGGCCGTCGGCCCTGCTCGAGCTGGCGTGCCGCATCCAGGAGCGCGTGGCCTACCGTTCCGGCATCACCCAGGTGACCAGCACCGCGGCCGAGGCGCTGGCGCTGGGCCAGGGCGTATGCCAGGACCATTCCCACCTGCTCATCGCCTGCTGCCGCGCCCAGGGCGTGCCGGCGCGCTATGTCAGCGGCTATATCGATCCGGGCGACGTCCCGCATGCGGCCAGCCATGCGTGGGCCGATGTCTGGCTGGACGAAGGCTGGGTTTCCGTGGACGTGACCCATGGCCGCTATGCTTCCGGCCCCTATTGCCGCATCGCTGTCGGTGCCGACTACGACAGCGCCGCGCCGGTCCGCGGCATGCGGGTGGGGGGCGGCGCCGAGGCGATGGCGGTCGACGTCAGGGTGGGCGCCGGGCAATGAGCCCCCGCACGGCGGGGGCCTGCCCATCCATGCGCCCCTCGGAAGCCGGCGCTAGAATTGTTCAATATTCCGACCAGCATGATTCCGGTATGACCTATTGTGTGGCGACGCGCGTGGACCAGGGCCTGGTGTTCCTGGCGGACACGCGTACCAACGCGGGCGTGGACCACGTCAGCACTTTCCGCAAGATGACCGTGTTCGAGCAGCCCGGCGAGCGCGTCATGGTGCTGTTGACGGCCGGCAATCTGGCGCTGACCCAGTCGGTCGTGCAGTTGCTGTCCGAACCCTCGGACCCGGACCTGCCCACGCCGTGGAACGTGCCCAACATGTTCGAGGCGGCCTGCCTGGTGGGCCGGGCCGTGCGCGAAGTCCATCGCATGCACGGCAGCGCGCTGGGCGATTTCAACATCGAGTTCAATTGCAGCTTCCTGCTGGGCGGCCAGATCCAGGGACAGCCGATGCGGCTGTTCCAGATCTATGCCGCGGGCAATTTCATCGAGGCCTCGACCATGAGCCCGTATTTCCAGATCGGCGAGGCCAAGTACGGCAAGCCCATCCTGGATCGCGTGCTGACGCCCTCGATGCCGCTGGACGAGGCGGCCAAGTGCGCGCTGATCTCGATGGATTCCACGCTGCGGTCCAATGTGTCGGTCGGCCTGCCGCTGGACCTGCTGGTGTACGAGAAGGACAGCCTGTGCGTGACCAAATTCGCGATGATCGACCACGACAACGACTATTTCCGGATGATCCACTCGTCGTGGGGCGAGCGGCTCCGTCAGGTGTTCGCCGAGATTCCCGACCCGCAATGGGCTCCGGTCTCGGCGCTGCCGCAAGGCAAGTCGCCGATGCGCTCGGAACCGCCCCTGGCACCGGGGCATGGGCCCTATAGATCGGTGCACGAGCCGGCCCAGGCGCAGACCCTGGCGCAAGCGCAGGGCGGGCCGTCCGGACCGGACTAGGACCCATTCCCGGCCTGTGCGAGCCTCCTTCCAGCGTGAACAGGCCCTAGACTTCAGGCGATGGGCGCCAGCGCGTTCTCCAGCGCCTGGGCGGTCAGCGGCCGCGAGAACCAGAATCCCTGCGCCTCATCGCAGCCCAGTTCGCCCAGGCGGCGGGCATGGGCCGCGGTCTCCACGCCTTCGGCGGTGACCTTGATGCCCAGCGCATGGGCCATGCCTATGATGGCGCTGATGATGGCGTCGCCGTTCTTGACCGACGAGATCGCCCGCACTAGCGAGCGGTCGATCTTGATGCGGTTGACCGGGAAGCGGGCCAGGTAGGCGAAGCTGGAATAGCCCGTGCCGAAATCGTCGATGGCAATGGCCACGCCCAGTTTGCGCAGGCTTTGCAGCGTGTCCGAGACCTGGCGGGTGTTGTCCAGCAGCAGGCCTTCGGTGATCTCGAGTTCGAGATAGCCCGGCGGCAATTGCCAGCGTTCGAGCGCGGAAGCGACCACGCCGTAAAGCTTGCGATCGCGCAACTGGGTGGGAGAGATATTGATGGCCATGCACGGCGACTGGCCGAACTTGGCATGCAGGCGCACGGCCTGCTGGCAGGCGGTATCGACGACCCACGCGCCCAGCTCGTCCATCAGGCCCAGGTCTTCCGCCATGGGCACGAACTCGGCGGGCCCCACGGCGCCGAGCCGCGGGTGCTGCCAGCGCAGCAGCGTCTCGGTGCGGGTGATGTGGCCGGTGCGCAGGTCGACCTGCGGTTGGTAGGCCAGCGAGAACTGCCGTGTTTCCACCGCCTCGCGCAGCAGGCTTTCGAGATGGTTGCGGCGCGCCGACTGGGTCTGCATGCCGAAGTCGAAGTGGCGGGCGGTGCCGCCGCCGCTGCGGCTGGCGGCGTGCAGGGCCAGCATGGCCCGTTGCAGCAGCGCGCGCGCGTCATTGCCGGCGGTGGGATAGGAGCTGACCCCGATGCTGGCGCTGACGTGCAGGGTCGCCGACGCGAACGGGATGGGCCGCGATACCTCGGCCAGCAGCGCGGCTTCGCGCTCGGCGGACAGCGTGTTGCGGCCGGTGGAGATCATGACGAACAGCGAGCCGCGCATCAGCCCCAGCACATGCTCGTCGCCGCACAGGCGTTTCAGGCGGGCAGCCACCTGCTTGATGGCGATGTCGGCGGCGGCATGGCCGAGGGTATCGCGCAGCTTGCGCAGGTTGTCCAGCTCCAGCAGCACGAGCAGGACCGGGTCGCTGCCGGTTTTCGCGCGTTCCAGCGCCAGCCCCAGGCGCTCCTCCAGCAGTTCCTGGTTGGGCAGGCCCGTCAGCGGGTCGTGGTGCAGCAGATGCCAGAGCTGCAGGCCATTGCGGGGGCGGCGCGAGTTGTCGAACACCGTGCCCACGTAGCCGGCGGTCTGGCCGTCGGCCTGGGTCAGCCGGCTCAGGGCCAGCGTGACGGTGACACGCGCGCCGTTGCGGCGCAGGTAGGTCCAGTCGGCTTCGGCGCCCTGGCTGGCGATCATTTCAGAGTCGGGATGCAGGCCCACGATGTCGCGCACCGGCGGCGAAGCCAGTTCGCCCTGGCGCAAGGCCAGTTCCGACGGGTCATGCAGTGCGTCGAAGCGCTGCTTGCCGATCAACTGGCTGGAGGAATAACCCGTGATGCGTTCGTAGGCGGGATTCACCATGGTGAACACGCCATGCGCATCGCACATGAATATGCCGCAAGGGGCCGACTGCATCGCCAATTGGTAGGCGGTGGCGGTCCATTGCTGAGCGGACCACGCCGTCGTGGCGCCCGCATCGTTGTGCACGGTCTCATTCCTCCACGACCAGGACATTCTGTTGTGCCGGCCCCGCCGGCGCGGCATATATTGAATCACAAGCGGCCTGGGCGCGGCGGGCGATGATGGCGCGGCGCCACGCTTTTTCAGGGATCTCCCGGAGTGGCGCGTTCCGGGCAGGCCGGCGCGCCCTCAGGCTTTCAGCCGGGCATCCATCGTGATCTGCGCGTTCAGCAGCTTGGACACCGGGCAGCCCGCCTTGGCCGCGTTGGCGGCGGCCTCGAAGGCGGCCTGGGCGGCGCCGGGAATGGCGGCCTCCACGTCCAGGTGCACCGCCGTGATCGAGAAGCCATCGCCCACCTTGTCCAGCGTGACCGTGGCGGCGGTGGCTATGCTTTCCGCCGTCATGCCCGCCTTGCCCAGTTCGGCGGACAGGGCCATCGAGAAGCAGCCGGCATGGGCCGCGCCTATCAGTTCCTCGGGGTTGGTGCCCTTGCCGCCCTCGAAGCGGGTGTGGAAGCTGTAGGGAGTCTGCGACAGCACGCCGCTCTCGGTGCTGAGCGTGCCCTTGCCGTCCTTGATGCCGCCTTTCCAGACGGCCGAAGCCGATTTCTTCATGAACGCCTCCTGGTTGACAGAGCCACCCAGCTTAACGCCGGGCCGCCGCCGCGGGCCGGGAGGGAATCGCAAGCGGCTGTAACGCCTTTTCGGGGGAGGAGCCCGTAGAATCCATCATCCTGTTGTTGCCCGATGACGCGGGGCCCACGATAGATCGGCCCGGGCCGCTGGTTCGCCCTGGTGGCGGTGAAAAGCGTTACATCTGAGAAAGTAAAACATTCGCGAAAATCGGCTGGCGGCGAAGACCATGGATTAAGCTTTGCCCAGCCTCACTTCAATTGGAGGGCATGATGCTCGAGTGGCTTCGCAGGTGGGTACTGAGTCACGCCCCGACCCCGGAAAGAGAAGCGGAGAAGGCGCTGAACGAGGCGCGGCTGGCGCTGTATCGCGCCGAGCAGCGGGTTCGCGATGCGATCATGTACGCGGAGTACTACCGCGAGCGGGTCAGCTTCCTGAAGCGGGTCAAGGAAGAAGGTATCGAGAACGTGACCGACGTGCGGGCCATGCGCCCGTATGCGGCGCAGGCCGGGAGTTCGCAGGCGACGCTGCGGCTGCATCCGAAGGCGGTCACGAACGAGTAGCGGGCGGCCAGCCGGTGCGTCGGTGGGGCCGACGCAAAAAAGCCTCCGCTTGGGAGGCTTTTTGCTGCAACCATCGGAAGATGGTTGGTAGGGTGGGAGGGACTCGAACCCTCGACTCTCTGATTAAAAGTCAGATACTCTAACCAACTGAGTTACCACCCCCCGTACTCACGGAGTTCGCTGCCCGGCTAAGCCGGGCTTGCGACCCGAAGCCCAAAATTATGGCAACCTGACGACGCTTTGTCAAATGAAAAGGGCCGGTATGAACCGGCCCTTTTCATTTTGAACGGATCTCGCGTCACTTCAGCAATTCGAGACGGTCTTTCGCGGTCTGCGCGGCGGGTACGCCAGGATAGTCGCGGACGATGCGTTCGAGCGTGGTGCGCGCGCCGCGCCGGTCGTTCAGTTCGACCTGGCTGCCGGCGATGACCAGCAGCGCGTCGGGCGCGCGGACGTTGGTGGGGAAGTTCTTGACCAGGGCCTGCTGCTGCGCGATGGCCGCCTTGTAGTCCTTGAGCGCGTAGTGGCTGCTGCCGATGTAGAACTGGGCGGCGGGCGCATAGGGGCTTTGGGGATACTGGCGGACGAAGTTCGACAGGGCGGGAATGGCGTCGGCGTAGTTGCCGTTGCGGAAGAGGTCGATGGCGGCGTCATAGGCGCGCTTTTCGTCGGCGCCCACGGTGGCCTGCTGGCCGTCTATCGAGGCCGTCTGGGGCTCGAGGCGCTTGAGGCGCGTGTCGACGTCCAGGTAGATGTCTTTCTGGGCCTGCTGGGTATCGGCCACCTGCTTGGTCAGGATCTCGATCTGACCGCGCAGGCGGGCGATTTCCTGCTGCAACTGCTCGATCTGCGATGCAAGCTGCAGCTGGCTGCGCTGGCTCTGCGCCAGGTCGTCGGCCAGCTTGCGGCTTTGCTGATCGGACCGCTCGCGCACTTCCTTGCGCAGGTCGATGATGGCCTGGCGCGCCTCGTCGTCGGAGAACAGGGCCGCGTGGGCCGAGAAACCCGTCAAGCTGGCGCCGATGCAGGCGGTGGCGGCCAGCAGCCGGAGGCGGGAAGTGCGGAGCGTCATGAGGGCAGATCCTTAGCGGTAGGCGATGTCGGCGCGGCGGTTTTCGGCGCGCGAGGCTTCATCGGTGCCGGTGGACTTGAGCTTTTCCTTGCCGAAGCTGATGGCCTCGACCTGGTCGTCGCGCACGCCCAGCAGCAGCATCATGCGGCGCACGGCTTCGGAGCGGCGCTGGCCCAGTGCCAGGTTGTATTCGCTGCTGCCGACGTCGTCGGTGTTGCCCTCGATCACGACCTTGCGGTTGCGGTTGTTGTTCAGGAAGCGAGCGTGGTTTTCGACGATGGGACGGTACTGGTCCTTGACCACATAGCTGTCGAAATCGAAGTACACCGAGCGCTGGGCCAGCACGCCCTTCGGATCGTTCAGGGGATCCAGGCCTTGCTGGGTGGTATCGACACGGGCGACGCCGTTGGCGTTGGCGCCGGTGTTCTGGCCGGAGCGGTCTTCGACCGGGACGTTGCTGCTCTCATCGAGCTTGACGGGGCTGCTGCAAGCCGAGACTACCGCGACAACGCTCGCCACGACGAACATTTTGAATGCACGAGTAGACATGATTTTTTCCTTGGGTTCCGAGGGACGATAGTGGGTTGGAAAAGACGATGACCAGACCGAAACGTGATCCTAAAGTGTCACATGAGCCCCACGGCGCGCAAGGTTGCAAGACGTGACAACGATGCGGCGCCGCGACAGCGAGGCCCGTTTCAGGTAATCAATTGTTCAGGAAAGGCCCCCAGGTGGGTTCGCGTACGTCACCGTTGAGCACCGACAGAGTCTGGGTAACGCGACCGTCGCTCGAAACCGCAGCCAGCACACCGCGGCCGGACTGCGATGTTGCATAAAGAATCATCTTTCCGTTGGGGGCAAAGCTGGGGGATTCGTCCCGGCCGCCGTTGGTGAGGACGAGCTCATTACCGGTGGCGAGGTCTAGGGAAGCTATCTGGAAGCCGGCGCGGCGGGTGACGTACAGCAAGGTTTTGCCATCAGGCGACAACTGGGGAGAAATATTGTAAGTCCCTTTGAACGTGACGCGCTCGACTTGATTGCTGTCCACGTTCAGGCGGTAGATCTGCGGGCTGCCGCCGCGGTCGCTGGTAAACAGAATGGCGCGGCCGTCGGGCGTGAAAGTGGGTTCGGTATCGATGCCCGGAGACTGGGTCAGGCGGCGCAAACCCGAGCCGTCGGCGTTCAGCATGTAGAGCTGGGACAGTCCGTCGCGGGTCAGAACGACCGCCAGGCGGTTGCCATCGGGCGCCCATGCGGGGGCGCTGTTATTGCCCTTGAAATTGGCAACCGGTATCCGCTGGCCCGTGGTGATAGTGTGCACGTACACAACAGGCTTGCGCGATTCGAAGCTGACATAGGCCAGGCGGGTGCCGTCGGGCGACCAGGCGGGCGAGATGATGGGCTCGCGCGAGCGCAGGGCGGTCTGGGCGTTCTGGCCGTCGGCGTCGGCGATCTGCAGTTCGTAGATGTTGTCGCGCTTGAGGACGTAGGCGATGCGTGTTGCGAAAATGCCACGATCCCCGGTCAGTTTCTCGTAGATGCGGTCGGCGATCTGGTGGGCGGTACGGCGCATCTCGTTCGCGCCCGACGCGAAGGCCACGCCATCGATCTGTGCCTGCTTGACCGTGTCGACCAGGCGGTAGCGCACGTCGTAGCGGCCGTCGCCCGTGCGCTGCACGCTGCCCACGGCCAGTGCGTCGGCGCCGCGGGTCTTCCAGGCCGCGAAACCGATGACGGCCGAGTCCGATAGCGGCGTTTCCCCGGCATCGATGATGCGGAACAGGCCGGTGCGGTTCAGGTCGGCGCGGATGATTTCCGCGATCGCCTTGCCCTGCGGGTCGGCCGATTCGAAGTTGGCGATGGCCACCGGGTACTGGTTGGCGCCGGCCCCGGAGATCTGGACGGTCAGTTGGGCCCGGGCCGGAGCGGAGCCCAGGGCGAACGCCGTCGCGGCCAGGGCCGCGGCGCATTGCAGGAGCCGCCGTCCTAGCCGGTTGCCGAGGTCACGCAGGCGGGCGCTGCCGGACAGGGCGGACGAGGGGGGGAAAGCGGGATTTGCAAATGTCATCAGTCGAACATCCGATATTGAACTTCTATGTTGGACTCGTACCGGCCGGAGGACGGCCGCGGGAAGGGGTCGCAACGCCGGATACCGGTCTCGACCGCGCGATCGAAAGCCGGGACGCCGGAGGAGCGGAGGAGGCGCGGCGCGCCCGCCTGGTCCCCGGTGGGTAGCAACTGGACCCGGAACACGGCTGTGGGGTTCCCGTCGGAGGAACTGCCACTTGCACTATAAATGACTCCAGGTTTGATGCAAGCGCGCACCAGGTCCGCATAGCCGGGATCGCCCCCGCCGCCGCCCGCCTGGTTGCGGCTGGCGGTGCCGCCCTCGCGGCCGCCTTCCAGGCCGGCGGCGCGCGCGGTGTCGTTGCGGAAGGCTTCGCGCAGCTTGCGATCGCGCTCGGCCTGGGCTTTCTTCTCGGCGGCGGCCTTCTTCTCCGCCGCGGCTTTCTCGGCCGCGGCTTTCTTTTCGGCCGCGGCCTTGTCGGCGGCCAGTTGCTCGGCCTTCTTCTTCTCGGCCTCGCGCTGCTCGGCTTCCTTCCTTTCCTGCGCGCGCTTCTCGGCCTGCTTCTTTTCTTCCAGCTTCTGCTGCTCGCGTTTGCGCTCGGCCTCGCGCTCCTCGGCCTCGCGCCGTTCAGCCTCGCGGCGCTTCTTTTCCTGCTCGATGGCGATGTCGGGTTTCTCCTGCGTCACCTTGGGTTCGGGTGGCGGAGGCGGCGGCGGGGGAGGCTTGACCGGTTCTGGCTGCGGTTCGGGCGTGGGGGTGGGGTCGGGCTCGGGCTGGTTGGGCGCGGGCAGCGCCGTCCACAGTTCGGCCTGGACCGGGCCCGGCGCGCGCCGGTTCCAGTCCAGGCTGAAGATCAGGGCGGCGGCCAGCAGCAGGTGCATCAGCACCGCCAGGGCGAAGGCTTTCCACTTGCCGGGTTCCGGCGGTCGTCGGAGAGGTCGGTTGGATCGGTCGTTGGGCGCCATGGGCGATCAGGAGCCTTGTTGCTTGACCAGCAGGCCGACCCGCTTGACGCCCTGGCGCTGCAGGTCGTCCATGACTTTCAGCACGGACTCGTATTGCGCCTTGCGGTCGGCGGAGATGACGACGGGCTGGTCGGGATGTTCGGACTGGCGTTCGCGCGCCAGGCGCGCGAGGTCGTTGCGCGGGATGGCGTGCGGCGTGCTGTCGCCGCGTTCGCGGTCGCGGATGGTGACGCTGCCGTCGGCGGCCAGGATGACCTCGAGCGGCTTGACCGGCACCTGCGAGGCCTTGCCCACCGTGGGCAGGTCGATGACGCCCGGCGACATCATGGGTGCGGTGACCATGAAGATCACCAGCAGCACCAGCATGACGTCGATGTACGGGACGACGTTGATCTCGTTCATGGAGCGGCGCCCGCCTCGGCCGCCGCGGTTGCTGGAGCGGATCGAGGGCATCAGCGCACCTGTCGTTGCAGGATGTTCAGGAACTCGTCGATGAAGCTGTCGAAGCGGATGGACAGCCGGTCGATGTCGTGCGAGAACCGGTTGTAGGCGACCACCGCGGGGATGGCGGCGAACAGGCCGATGGCCGTGGCCACCAGTGCTTCGGCGATGCCGGGCGCGACGCTGGCCAGGGTGGCCTGTTCGACGTTGGCCAGGCCGCGGAAGGCGTGCATGATGCCCCAGACCGTGCCGAACAGGCCGACGTAGGGGCTGACCGAGCCGGTGGAGGCCAGGAAGGCGAGGTGGGATTCGAGCGAGTCCATCTCGCGCTGGTAGGCGGCCCGCATCGCGCGGCGGGAGCCGTCCAGCAGCGTGTTGACGTCGCTCAGCTTGCTCTGGCGGCCCTTGACGAATTCGGCCATGCCGGCCTCGAAGATGCGCGCCAGCGCGCCCTGTTCGCCGCGCCGGGTGGCGACGGCCTGGTGCAGCATGTTCAGGTCGCCCCCGGACCAGAAGTCGGCCTCGAAGCGCTCGGTCTGCTGCTTGGCGCGCTTGATGGCGAAATGCTTGCGGAAGATGTAGGTCCAGGACATCAGCGACACGATGGCAAGGATGGCCATCACGCACTGGACCGTAAAGCTTGCCTGGGTGATCAGGGACAGGATGGACATGTCCTGGTTGACGTTCATGCAGAGTCCTTTGGGGGGCGAAAGAGAATGCCTGGGGGTTGATGTCGGGGTTAATCGGTTGCGGGTCCGGCCGCCAGCGGCGCCAGCGTCCGGACGAGTCCGGACGGCAGCGCGCGCGGACGCAGCGTCGCGCGATCGACGCATCCTACCTGGACCTTGCCGGTTGCGAGCAGTTCATCGCCGCGTTCGCAAAACTGCAGGAAATCGATCGATGCCTTGCCCAGGCGGGAGACCTGGCTGCGTATGGTCAAGGAATCATCCAGGGCGGCCGGCCGCCGGTACTGGGTGTCGATGCCGCGCACGACGAAGATGCAGCCCGTTTCGTCCGCCAGCGCGCGCTGTTCCACGCCCAGCGCGCGCAGCCACTCGGTGCGGGCGCGTTCGAAGAACTTGAGATAGTTGGCGTAGTAGACCACGCCGCCGGCGTCGGTATCTTCGTAGTAGACCCGGATGGGGAACCGGAAATCTGCACTGGCGGGTTGGGGCACGAGGCGAACCTTGGATGAGTCGAGCAAGCTTGGAGGCCGATGAGGCCCTGGGGCGAAATTGTAAACAACCCGCCGGCCCTGGGCACCCGGCCGCCATCCGGGCATTGTGCCAAATGTGACGGCTTGTAAAGCGGGAAACTTTAGCGCGCCGGCGCCGTCAGACGCCAGGAAGCGTTGATTGCAAGCCTGTGCGGCTTCGGGTGCGTGGGTGGCGCCGTCCGGGTTATCGACGCTTCCACCCTTTATTTTTATGGTTGGACGATTCCGCTTCGTGCTGTCATGGCTGCGTCATCGACGCCGTTCATGATTTCGTCCGACTTGATGTCGCTGTGCCCTGCACAGTAGAACCCGTGACCTGGGGGATGCCCAGGCACGGGTTTTGTTTTTGTACCCCCTACGCGCTTGCGCGCGCCCAGTAGGGTGAGCCCCCAGCCGCTACGCGGCAGCCCCCCAAGGGGGCCGGGACCTGCGTTGATCATTTCCGTATCAACTGGAGAACAGATCGCCACCGGTTTGCGCGGGCGGGGTCAGGCCCAGGTGGCGGTAGGTGCCCTGGGTGGCGATGCGGCCGCGCGGGGTGCGTTGGACGTAGCCATGCTGGATCAGGTAGGGCTCGATCACGTCCTCGATGGTGTCGCGTTCCTCGCCGATGGCCGCGGACAGGCTGTCCAGGCCGACGGGGCCGCCGTCGAACTTGTAGACGATCGCTTCCAGCAACTTGCGGTCCATGATGTCCAGGCCGGCCGGGTCGACGTCCAGCATGGACAGGGCGGCGTGGGCGACTTCGCCGGTGATGCGGCCGCCGGCCTTGACCTCGGCGTAGTCGCGCACCCGGCGCAGCAGCCGGTTGGCGATGCGGGGCGTGCCGCGCGAACGGCGCGCGATCTCGCGGGCGCCGTCCTCGGCGATGGCGGCGTTGAGCAGGCCGGCGCTGCGGGTCACGATGGAGGACAGTTCGTCGGCGGTATAGAACTCCAGCCGGGCGATGATGCCGAAGCGATCCCGCAGCGGATTGGTCAGCATGCCCGCGCGGGTGGTGGCGCCGACCAGCGTGAAGGGTTGCAGGTCCAGCTTGACGCTGCGGGCGGCGGGACCTTCGCCGATCAGGATGTCGATCTGGAAGTCCTCGAGCGCGGGGTAGAGGATTTCCTCGACTACCGGCGACAGGCGATGGATCTCGTCGATGAACAGGACGTCGTTGCGTTCCAGGTTGGTCAGCAGCGCCGCGAGGTCGCCCGGCCGCTCCAGCACCGGGCCCGAGGTCTGGCGCAGCTGGACGCCCATCTCGCGCGCGACGATGTGGGCCAGCGTGGTCTTGCCCAGGCCCGGCGGGCCGAACAGCAGGACGTGGTCCAGCGACTCCTGGCGGTTGCGCGCGGCGGCGATGAAGATCTCGAGCTGTTCGCGGATGCGGCGCTGGCCGACGTATTCGTCGAGCGCCTTGGGGCGCAGCGCGCGTTCGATGGCCTCTTCGTTGGGAGACGAGGCGCGCGGAGAGATCACCCGCATGTCGGGGGCGTCGTCTCGGATGGAAAGCTTGTCGGGCTGGATCGCCATGGAGGTATTCTGCCTTGAACTGCTGGTATGTTAGCCCGTTCCGCGCCGGCCTGCGGAGGGCGCCGCCGGTTCAGTAGTCCAGCCGCCCGTACAGTTCGCCGAAGGGCACCATGACGTGCTCGCGATAGGGCGCCCGCTGCTGCAGCCGCTGGTACCAGGCCCTGACATGGGGCACCTCGGGCCGGGCGATGTCCAGGCTGAAATAGCGGTACAGCGCCGTGCCGGCGGGAATGTCGGCCAGCGTCAGCCGTTCGCCTTCCAGAAACGGCCGGTTCGCCAGTCGCGCATCCAGCAACTGGAAATACCCGGCGCATTCCTCGACGCGGTCGCGGATGGCATCGAGATCGCGCAAGGGCTCGGGCGTCCGGTAGTAGCCCCAGAACACGCCGGTCAGGAAGGCGGGTTGCAGCGCGGTGTGGGCCCAGTCCATCCAGCGTTCGGCCCGAGAGCGCTCGGCCGGGTCGGCCGGCCAGAAGGCCGGGGCGCCGTGGCGGGCCGCCAGGTAGCGCAGGATGGTGTGCGATTCCCAGACGACGGTGCCGTCGTCGTCGATGACCGGTACCTTGCCGTGCGGGTTCAGGGCCCGGAACGCCGGCGTATCGACCAGGCCGTGCTCGCCGCCGGCGGGGATGTGCTCGTAGGCCAGGCCCAGTTCGCCCGCGAACCAGAGCACCTTCTGTACATTGAAGGAGCTGCGCCGTCCCCAGATCCTGAGCATGCGGCCTCCGCCGGCCCTAACGTGCCAGCGCCTTGAGCGCCAGCTTGATGCCTTCCGAGACGCCCACGCCGGCCGGCAGGTTCTTCACCGAGGCCACGGCCTCGCGTTCGGAATAGCCCAGCGCCACCAGGGCGTTGAGGATGTCGGCCTGTCCGTCCGCCACCGCGTGGCCGGCCGCGGCGCCGAGGTCGGCGCCCAGCTTGCCCTTGAGTTCCAGCAGCAGCCGCTCGGCCGTCTTCTTTCCTATGCCCGGCACGCGGGTCAGGCGGCCGGCCTCCTGCAGGGTGACGGCCTGCGACAGCTCGGCCACCGTCATGCCCGACAGCACGGCCAGTGCGATCTTGGCGCCCACGCCGCTGACCTTGATGAGTTCGCGGAAAGTGGCGCGTTCGGCCGCGGTGCCGAAGCCGTACAGCACGTGGGCATCCTCGCGTATGGCGAGGTGGGTGAGCAGCGTCACCCGGGCGCCGAGCTCGGGCAGGGAATACAGCGTGCTCATCGGCACGTCCAGCTCGTAGCCCACGCCGTTCACGTCCAGGCAGACGGTGGGCGGTTGTTTCTCGACCAGCGTTCCGGTCAGGCGTCCGATCATGAATTCACCTTGGCGACTTGTCGTCGCGCGTCATACTAATCTTCCGGCCCGCAGCCGGGTGCCGCGGCGGGCGAAGGCGGGATGGCTGCCATGCTCCCGCAGGCGGTCGGCCATGGGGGAGATGTGCGCATGGCAGATGGCGCAGGCCAGCGCGTCGGCGGCATCGGCCGCGGGGGCGCCGTCCAGCGACAGCAGGTGCTGCACCATGGACTGTACCTGGGTCTTGGCGGCCCGCCCGGTGCCCACCACCGATTTCTTGATCTGCAGCGCGGTGTATTCGTGCACCGGCAGCCCGGTGTCGGCCAGCGCGCACAGCGCCGCGCCGCGCGCCTGGCCCAGCAGCAGCGTCGAGGCGGGGTTGGTGTTGACGAACACCTTCTCGACGGCGGCGAAGTCGGGCGCGGTGTCGCGCACGACCTGCCGCAGGTTGTCCAGGATGATCTTGAGCCGCGCCGACAGGTCATCGTCGGCGGGCACCACGATGGTCCCGCTGGCGACATAGCGCAGCCGCGGCCCCTCCGATTCGATCACGCCGAACCCCGTACGCCGCAATCCCGGATCCACCCCCAGAATACGCATAACGTCAGCCTACCCCATAACCAGGGCGCCGCGGATCCGGCTCCGCCGGTCCGCCAGCGCCGCCCCCGGGACCCGGCGCCGGGCCGCCCCAAGGCGGGTCCCGGCCCCCTCGGGGGGCTGTCGCGTAGCGGCTGGGGGCTCACCATGCCGGGCGCGCGTAAGCGCGTAGGGGGGGGGCATTTTCAATGGCGGAAGTGGCGGGTGCCCGTCAGCACCATCGCGATGCCGCGTTCGTCGGCCGCCGCGATGACTTCCGCGTCCCGCATGCTGCCGCCGGGCTGGATGACGCAGCTCGCGCCCGCGTCCACGACCACGTCCAGGCCGTCGCGGAACGGGAAGAAGGCATCGGAAGCCACGGCCGATCCCTTGAGCGACAGGCCGGCGTTCTCGGCCTTGATCGACGCGATGCGGGCGGAATCGACGCGGCTCATCTGGCCGGCGCCCACGCCCAGCGTCATGCCGCCGCCCACGAACACGATGGCGTTGGACTTGACGAACTTGGCCACCTTCCAGGCGAACAGCAGGTCGTCCATCTGGGCCTCGGTGGGCGCGACCTTGGTGACGACCTTGAGCTGGTCGCGCGCGACGTTGAACGAATCGGGCTGCTGCACCAGCCAGCCGCCGCCCACGCGCTTGACGTCGAAAGCGTTCACGCCGTCGCCCATCGGGATCTCGAGCAGGCGCACGTTCTGCTTGGCGGCGAAGATCTCCAGCGCGCCGGCCTCGTAGGCGGGGGCGAGCAGCACTTCGACGAACTGCTTGCTGACCGCCTGCGCGGTGGCGGCGTCCACCGGACGGTTGAAGGCGATGATGCCGCCGAAGGCGGACGTGGGGTCGGTCTTGAACGCCTGCTGGTAGGCGTGGAGCGCGTCGGTGGATACCGCCACGCCGCAAGGATTGGCGTGCTTGACGATGACGCAGGCCGGCGCATCGAAGGTGCGTACGCATTCCCATGCGGCGTCGGCGTCGGCGATGTTGTTGTAGGACAGTTCCTTGCCCTGCAGCTGGCGGTAGTTGGCCAGCAGGCCGGCGGCCGGCGCGGTGTCGCGATAGAAGGCCGCGGACTGGTGCGGGTTCTCGCCGTAGCGCATGGCTTGGCTCTTGGTGGCCTGGAAGCTCAGGATCTCGGGGTAGGCCTCGCGCACGGGCACGGCCTCCTGGGCCGGCGCGTCGGTCAGGCTGGTCAGGTAGTTGGCGATCGCGCCGTCGTACGAGGCGGTATGGGCGAACACCTTCTTGGCCAGGTTCAGGCGCAGGGCGTAGGAGGTCGCGCCGGTGGCGTCCATTTCCTCGAGCACCTGGGCATAGTCGGCCGGATCGATGACGACCGTGACGCCGCCGGCTTCGGTGCCATGGTTCTTGGCCGCCGCGCGCAGCATGGCCGGTCCGCCGATGTCGATGTTCTCGACGGCGTCGGCGAAGGTGCAGCCGGGCTTGGCGACGGTCTCACGGAAGGGATAGAGGTTCACCACCAGCAGATCGATGCGGCCGATGCCGTGGCTGGCGATGGCGTCCAGGTGCGCCTGGGCGTCGCGGCGGGCCAGCAGGCCGCCGTGGATCTTCGGATGCAGCGTCTTGACGCGGCCGTCCATCATCTCGGGAAAACCGGTGTAGTCGGAAACTTCCTGCACGGGCAGGCCGGCCTGGGCCAGCAGCTTGGCCGTGCCGCCGGTGGACAGCAGTTGCACGCCGCGGTCGTGCAAGGCCCTGGCGAAGTCGACGATGCCGGATTTGTCGGAAACGGAAAGAAGCGCGCGTTCGATTTTCATGAGTGTGGGGCAGAATGGCGTGCCAGGGCCGGCACGGGACAATGGGGATGAGGGGGCCGCGTCAGACCTTGATCTGGTAGTGGTCGAGCTTCTTGCGCAGGGTGTTGCGGTTGATGCCCAGCATCTCGGCGGCGCGCGACTGGTTGCGGTCGGCCTTCTCCAGCACGACCTCCAGCATGGGACGCTCGACGGCCGTCAGCACCATGTCCCAGATGCCGCTGGTCGTCTCGCCTTCGAGATCCTTGAAGTAGCGGTCCAGGGTGTGGCGTACGCACTCTTCAAGCGTATGTTCTTTCATTGGTTGTTTCCTTGATGCGCGGCCTAGGCGGCCAGCCGCGAGGCTGGCGTTGCGGGGCGATCGAACCAGTCGGCCACCGCCTGCCATTGGTCGCGCGTGTTTTCTATCAAATTCAGCTGCGCACAGAACTGCGGCCCTCCCGGCAGCGAGCCCAGATACCAGCCGATATGCTTGCGCGCGGTCCGCACGCCCGTGTACTCGCCGTAGAAACGGTAGTGGTCGTCCAGGTGCTGCAGCAGTAGTTCGCGCATCTCCGACTGCGTGGGAGCGGGCAGGCGGGTTCCGGTGCGCAGGTAGTGGTCGATTTCCCGGAACAGCCAGGGCCGGCCCTGGGCCGCCCGGCCGATCATGACGGCGTCGGCGCCGGTGGCCTCCAGCACGCTGCGCGCCTTCTCGGGAGAGTCGATGTCGCCATTGGCGATGACGGGAATGGCGAGCTCGGCCTTGACCGCGGCGATGGTCTCGTACTCCGCCTCGCCCATGTACAGGTCCTCGCGGGTGCGGCCGTGCAGGGCCAGGGCCGCGATGCCGATGTCCTGCGCGCGCCGCGCCACGCGCAGCACGTTGCGGTCGGCCCGGCGCCAGCCGGTGCGGGTCTTGAGCGTGACGGGCACGCCCAGCGGCTCGCAGGCGCGCACGACGGCTTCCAGGATGCGCGCGACCAGATCCTCGTCGCGCAGCAGGGCCGAGCCGGCGGCCACGTTGCAGACCTTCTTGGCCGGACAGCCCATGTTGATGTCGATGATGCGGGCACCCTTGCCGACGTTGAAGACGGCGGCCTGCGCCATCATCCCGGGATCGCTGCCGGCGATCTGCACGGCGATGGGGTCGCTTTCGCCCTCGTGGTCCAGGCGGCGCGAAGTCTTGACGCTGTTCCACAGGCGCGGGTTGCTGGCGGCCATCTCGGACACGGCGTGGCCGGCACCCAGCCGCTTGCACAACTGGCGGAACGGACGGTCCGTCACGCCGGCCATGGGAGCGACGAAAACGTTGTTCGGAAGGTCGTAGGGGCCGATGCGCATGGCTGGATGCGCCGGCAGCCCCATTCATGGGGGTTGCGGCGCGTGGGCAAAAATGTCCGAGGAAGGCGGGGATTGTACCGCTGTCGGGGCGCCGCGGCGATCAGGCCCGCAGCCCTTCCATCAACTGTCGCGCCAGCGGCCCGCGCAGGGTACGCGACATGTCCAGGCCCAGCAAGGCCAGGCCGCAGGCATGCTCGACCGGTGCCAGGCCGGTCGCGAAGATGCGCGGCATGAAATCGGTCAGGCCGCCGGTCAGCCAGCGGTCGGCTCCGCGGGCGCGGGCATAGGCCGACAGCAGGGGGGCCGCGCGGGCGGACGGGTCGCGCAGCAGGGGCGCGAGGCTTTCGGCCAGCCGCGCGGCATCGCGCAGGCCGAGGTTCATGCCCTGGCCGGCCACCGGGTGCAGGGTCTGGGCGGCGTTGCCGATGGCCACGGTGGCGCCATCGACCACGTGGCGGCGCAGATTGATGCCCAAGGGATAGCGGTGGCGCGGGCCGGCGGCGGCGAAGCCGCCCAGCCGGGTGCCGAAGGTCCGGCCCAGGGCGTCGGCGAAGGCGCCGTCGTCCAGGGCCGCCAGGCGCTCGGCATGGCCGGGGCGGCAGCACCAGACCAGCGCGTAGCGGCCGGTGTCGTGGGCGGGGCCGGCGGGGTAGGGCAGCAGCGCCAGCGGGCCCTCGGTGGTGAAGCGTTCCCAGGCCCAGCCCGGGCGCGGGCGGCTGGCGCGGACGATGGCCAGCACGGCATGCTGGCCGTAGTCGCGGTGCAGGTCGTTGCGGGCCTGGTGGTCGAAGGTACCCCCTTCGGCGTGGACGCAGGCCCGGGTGGTCCATTCCTGGCCGTCCTGGCCGACCACCGCGGCGTCGCCCTCCTGGCGCAGGATGGCGGCAGGCTCGCCCGCGCGGATGGTGATGCCCGACAGCGCCAGCGCGGCGTCCAGGGCTTCGACGATGCCCGGATAGGGCACCACCGTGCCCAGCGCCGGCACGCCGAAATCGGCGTGCGAGATGTGGGTGCGGCCCAGTCGGCCCTTCTGCGAGACGTGGACGTGCAGGATGTCGGCGCCGCCGGCCGGCCAGGCGCCCAGCGACGCCAGCAGCACCCGGCTGCCATGGTTGAGCGCCATCGAGCGCGGGTCGGCCGTCGTGTCGGCGGAGACGACCGCGGGGCGCCGGGGCCGGCACAGCACGATGCGCTCTGGCCGGGAGGTCGCCCGGGCCAGGAGCAGCGCCAGCGTGGCCCCGACCGGGCCGCCGCCCAGGATGGTGACGTCCGCCTGCATGCTCGCTTCAGCCCCGCATCAGGGCTTCGATCTCGTCGGCGCCAACGGGGACGCCGCGGGTGATCAGTTCGCAGCCGGATTCGGTCACGACGGCATCGTCCTCGATGCGGATGCCGATGTCCCAGAACCGCTCGGGCACGTCGGCCGCGGGGCGGACGTAGATGCCCGGCTCGATGGTGAGCACCATGCCCGGCCGAAGCGTACGCCATGGGCGGGGCTCGTCCGCGGACGCCGCCGCGCCCGGTTCGCGGTAGTCGCCCACGTCGTGCACGTCCATGCCCAGCCAGTGGCCGGTACGGTGCATGTAGAAGCGGGTGTACTGCTGGGATTCCAGTACACCGTCCAGCGTGCCGGTCAGCAGGCCCTCGTCGATCATGCCCTGGGCCAGCACGCGGACCGCCGCGTCGTGGCCCTCGTTCCAGCGCGCGCCGGGACGGGTCAGGGCGGCGGCGGCGTTCTGCGCTTCCTGCACCAGGTCGTACAGCGCGCGCTGCGGTCCGCTGAAGCGGCCGTTGACGGGGAAGGTACGGGTGATGTCCGACGCATAGCCATCCAGTTCGCAGCCGGCGTCGATCAGCAGCAGGTCGCCGTCCTTGAGCTCGGCGTCGCCGGCGCGGTAGTGCAGCACGCAGGCGTTGTGGCCGGTGGCGACGATGGAGTTGTAGGCGACCGACTGCGAGCCGTGGCGGCGGAATTCGTGCAGCAGTTCGGCCTCGATCTCGTATTCGCGCAGGCCCGGGCGCGACGCTCGCATGGCGCGCACGTGGGCGCCTGCGGAAATGGCGCCGGCCCGGCGCATGGTTTCGATCTCGAAGGCGTCCTTGACCAGGCGCATTTCCGCCAGGATGGCCCGCAGGTCGTAGCTGCTGGCGGGCGCGGTGGCGCCGGACCGGCCCATGGCGCGCACCCGCTCCAGCCATCCGCGCAGGTGGGTGTCGAACAGGCGGTCGCTGCCCATGGGCACGAACAGCGCGGGCTGGTCGGCGATGAGCTTGGGCAGTTCGTCGGCCAGCGCCTCGACCGGCAGCGCGCGGTCGAAGCCGAACTGCTCGGCGGCCGCGTCCGGGCCGACCCGGTAGCCGTCCCAGATCTCGCGTTCCAGGTTCTTGCTGCGGCAGAACAGGATGCTGCGGTCTTGCGCACCCGCGATCAGGACCAGCCAGGCCTCGGGTTCGGGAAAGCCGGTCAGGTAGAAGAAATCGCTGTCGAAGCGGAACGGGAATTCGGCGTCGCGGTTGCGGACGAGCTCGCGCGAGGTGGGCAGGATCGCGATGCCGCCGCCTCGGGCGCGCATGACGTCCAGCACGCGGCGGCGGCGCGCGGCGAAGGGGGAGAGGTCCTGGGCGGGAATGCTCATGGCGATGGATCCGTGCGCGGGAATGACCAGGGTTTATTGTAGGCTGGCATCGAGGTCGGCCAGGCGCTGCGGCGTGCCCACGTCGGTCCAGCGCCCCCGGTGGTGCATGCCGCCGACCTGGCCGCGGGCCATGGCGGCGCGCAGCAGGGGCGCCAGCCTGGCCGGCTCGCCCGCCGGCAGGCCGGCGAACAAGGCCGGCTGGTAGACGCCGATGCCGGCGAAGGTCAGCCGCGGATCGCCGTCCCGGACCAGGCCGCAGGATGCCAGGTGGAAATCGCCGGTGGGATGGTGGGCGGGATTGTCGACCAGTACCAGCCAGGCCAGGCGGTCCTGCCGCGACAGGTCGCCGGCGGCGGCCTGTGCCAGGGCGGGATCCCAATCGGTCCAGATGTCGCCGTTGATCACCAGGAAGGGCTCGTCGCCCAGCAGGGGCAGGGCCTGGCGGATGCCGCCGGCCGTTTCTAGCGCGGTGGCCTCGGACGAATGGCGCACGCGCACGCCCCAGCGCGAGCCGTCGCCCAGCGCTTCCTCGATGCGCGCGCCCAGCCAGGCATGATTGACGACGATGTCGCGCAGTCCCGCGCGCGCCAGCCGTTCGATGTGCCAGACGATCAAGGGCTTGCCGCCGGCCGGCAGCAGCGGCTTGGGGGTGGTGTCGGTCAGCGGCCGCATGCGTTCGCCGCGTCCGGCCGCCAGGATCATGGCACGCATCAGAACGTGTACCCGGTGTCGGGAGTCCGCCCGTCCAGCTTGTCCAGCAGCTTCATCAGCGGCTTGAAGGCCAGGTAGCGGCCGGCGACCTGCCGCACGTAGGTGTTCACGCGCGGCATGTGGTCCAGGTAGCCGAGCTTGCCGTCGCGGTGGGCCAGGCGGGAGAAGACGCCCAGGATGCGCAGGTTGCGCTGCAGCCCCATCCATTCGTAGGCCCGATGGAAATCGGCGAAGTCGGCCGCCACCGGCAGGCCGGCCTTGCGCGCCATTTCCCAGTACCGGATGCCCCAGTCGAGCTGCTGCGGCTCGTCCCAGGTGGTGCGGGCGTCGGTCAGCACCGAGGCGAGGTCGTAGGTGATGGGGCCCACGACCGCGTCCTGGAAGTCGATGACGCCGGGATTGGGGCCGTAGTCGGGGCCGCCCGCCGGCAGGTCGGTCAGCATCAGGTTGGGCGAGTGGTAGTCGCGGTGCACCAGCACGAAGGGCTGGGCCAGATTGGCATCGATCAGCGTCTGGAACACGGCGTCGAGCGCGGTCCGGTCGGCCGCGTCCAGGGGCAGGCCGCGGTAGCGCGCGGCGTACCAGTCGGGAAACAGCTCGAGTTCGGTTGCCAGGCGGGCCTTGTCATAGCGCACCAGGCCGGTGGTTGCGCTTTGTTGCAACTTCACCAGCGCCGCCAGCGCGTCCATGTAGATGCGGTGGGTATCGTGCGGGGTCGGTGTGCCGCGCAGGTAATCGACGTAGGTCGTGCGCCCCAGGTCGGACAGCAGCAGGAAGCCCTGGCCCAGGTCCTGCGCCAGCACGCGCGGCACGTGCACCCCGGCGTCGTGCAGCAGTCCGGCCACGTGCAGGAAGGGACGGCAGTCTTCCTTGTCGGGCGGGGCGTCCATCACGACCGCGGTGCCCGGGCCCATGGCGACCCGGAAATACCGCCGGAAGCTGGCGTCGCTGGAGGCGGGCTGGAGGCTGGACGGGTCGAGTTCGAGCTCGGGGGGAAGGCTGGACAGCCAGGCGGCGGCCTGGGCTCGCCGGGGGTCGGCGCCGGCCTGGCCGGCGGCTTGATCGGGGATGGCATTCATGCCTCCTATAATACCGACCGATATCGGTTCCCGGAACGAACCGGCCCCTTTTCGGCGGGGTCCGGCGCCCCCGGCGAAAGCCGGCGGGCCGCTATCTTTTTTTACCGCGCGCGGCCGCCGGCTCGCGTATTCTTCGACTTTCCGTTTTTTCATTCCTCGAGGCCCGTGCGATTGATCCGGTGGTTCAGCCTGTTTGCAGCATTTGCGGTAGCGCCGCTGGCCTATGCGCAAGACGGTCCGTCCGAGTCCCCGGCCGGTGCCGGGCCGGTATCCGGCCCCGGCCTGCGCCTGTCGCCGGGCCTGCGCGAACATACCTATGATCCCGACCAGTTGCCGGTGTTCATGCAGGCCGACACGCTCACGGCCGAGGACCAGGACAAGCTCAGGCTGGAAGGCAATGCGCAGGTGCGGCGCCAGGACATCATCCTGAAGGGCGACGCCATCGAGTACGACCAGGTCGAGGACGAACTGGACGCGCTGGGCAACGTACGGCTGATCCGCGACGGCAACCTGCTGACCGGCCCCAGGCTCAAGCTCAACATGAGCAGCGGCACGGGCGAGATCGACAACGCCCGGTTCTTCTTCGGCCTCAATGGCGGCAGCGGTTCGGCCGAGCGCATCCGCATGCTGGGGCAGAACCGGGTCCGCGCCGACAGGGTGCGCTATTCGGGATGCGCGTGCGAGACGCCTGACTGGGAGCTTCGCGCCCGGCGGGCCGACTTCGACTATGACGCCGGCACCGGGGTGGGCTACGGCGGGGTGCTCTATTTCAAGAACGTCCCCATCCTGGCTTCGCCCATTATTTCCTTCCCGCTGAACAACGAGCGCAAGTCGGGCTTCCTGTCGCCCACGTTCGGCCTGACCAGCAAGAGCGGTCCGGAATTCTCGATTCCGTACTACTTCAACATCGCGCCCAACCGCGACGCCACGTTGACGCCCAAGTTCATGACCCGCCGCGGGCTGCAGCTGTCGGGCGAGTTCCGCTACCTGGAGCCTTCGTTCAGCGGGGTGACGCGGCTGAGCTACCTGCCCGACGACCGGGTCGCGCAGCGCGACCGCTATCTGTTCAGTTCGCAGCACCGGCAGCAACTGACGCCCAACCTGGGTTTCAACTGGAACGTCTCCAAGGCCTCGGACGACGCCTATTTCCGCGACCTGTCCGTGCTGGGCACGGGCCTGGCCTCGACCGCGACGCTGGAGCGCTCGTTCTCGCTGAACTGGCAGCAGGGATACTGGGAAGCCTATGGCCGCGTGATCAGCTACCAGACCTTGCAGGATCCGCTGGCGCCCATCGTGCCGCCGTACGGCCGCGAGCCGCAACTGCACCTGACCGGCCAGCGCTACGACTGGAACGGTTTCGACGTGCGCATGGACGCCGACGCCACGCGCTTTCGCAGCAATACGCTGGTGAACGGTTCGCGCGCCTATGCGTATCCGTCGGTGTCGTACCCCATCATCCGGCCGGGCGGTTTCTTCATTCCCAAGATCGGCATCCATTCCACCCGCTACAACACCGATTCCTACCAGGGCGCGGCGTCCTACACCGCGAACCGGACGGTGCCCATCATGTCGCTGGACACCGGGCTGATCTTCGAGCGCGACAGCACGCTGCTCGGCAAGGAAGCCCGCCAGACCCTGGAGCCGCGCCTGTACTACCTGCGGGTGCCGTACCGCAACCAGTCGAACCTGCCCATCTACGACACGGCGCTGGCCGACTTCAACTTCGCCCAGATCTTCTCCGAGAACCTTTACTCGGGCTGGGACCGGATCGCCGAGGCCAACCAGCTGACCGCGGCGCTGACCACGCGCTGGCTCGATCCCAAGACCGGCGTGGAGCGCGCGCGCATCATGGGCGCCCAGCGGCTGTACTTCAGCGACCAGCGGGTCACGCTGCCGGGCGAGGAGCCCAGTTCCGACGGCCGTTCCGATTTCCTGGTGTCGGTCTATGGCGCGCTGACGTCCACGCTCAGCGGCGAGACGACGGTGCAATACAATCCCAAGATCGAGCGGGTGACCCGGTCCACGATCGGCGCGCGATGGAGCCCGCAACGCCTCAGCACGATATCGCTGGCCTACCGCTACAAGCGGGAGACGATCAGCGTGCCGGGGCAGGAGTTGATCGACATCGCCTTCCAGTGGCCGCTCGCGCCCCGCTGGTTCGGCATCGGGCGCATCAACTATTCGCTGCTCGAGAACCGGATCGCCGAGGCGGTGGCCGGCATCGAATACAACGGCGGGTGCTGCTGGGCTTTCCGCCTGGTCGGCCAGCGCTACGCGGTGGCCAAGGACAACGCCACGACCGCGATGTTCTTCCAACTCGAGCTGACCGGATTCGGCGGCATCGGGGCGAGCCCGATGACGACGCTGCGCCGGAGCATCCCGGGTTATCAGGTAATCAACCCGCCGCCTGAGAAAGGGACGGTGTTCGAAAGGTACGAATGATGGTTTCCAAGGTATTGCCCAGAATGACGAAAGCGGCCCACGGCGTCGCCCTTTGCTGCCTGGCCGCTTTGGCGGGCGGTTCGGCGGTGGCCCAGGGGCTGCGCATGCCCGGCGACCTCGGCGGCTCGCCGGGCGGCAACGGTCCCACCCTGCTCGGACCTCAATCCGCGCCGCCCGCCAGCCAGGCTCCCGCGGCCCCGGCGGCTCCCGCCGCGCAGGCGCCGCGCAGCACGAACGGTTCGCGCATCCAGATGGGCGACAACATCGTCGCGGTGGTCAACACCGACGTCATCACCCGCCGCGAACTCGATGCCCGCGTGCACGCCGCCCAGGCCACGCTGGCGCGCCAGCAGATCGCGCCGCCGGACGCGGCCACGCTCGAGCGGCAGGTCCTCGAACGCATGGTCGTCGAGAAGACCCAGTTGCAGGAAGCGGCGCAGACCGGCATCCGCATCGACGACCTGCAACTGGACCGCGCCATCAGCCGCATCGCCCAGCAGAACAACGTGTCCGTGTCGCAGATGCGCGACCAGATCGAACGCGACGGGCTGCCGTTCTCGGTCTATCGCGAAGACCTGCGGCAGGAGATCACGCTGCTGCGCTTGCGCGAACGGGCGGTGGACAGCCAGATCCAGATCTCGGAACCCGAGATCGATGCCTATCTGTCCGAGCAGCACGAAGCCGCGCCTTCCGACCTGACGCTGGCGCAGATCCTGGTGCGCGTGCCCGAGGGCAGCTCGTCGGACATGGTGGCGCGCCTGCGCCGCAAGGCGGAGACCCTGCTCCAGCAGGCGCGCGGCGGCGCCGACTTCGCCCAGTTGGCGGCGTCGTCCTCGGATGGCGAAGAGGCCCTGCGCGGCGGCGATCTCGGTTCCCGTCCCGCCGACCGCTGGCCGTCGATGTTCGTCGACGCGGTGGCGCAATTGAGCCCCGGCGGCATCAGCGAGATCATCCAGAGCGGCAACGGCTTCCACATCATCAAGCTGGTCGACCGCAAGTCGTCCGGCGGCGGCACGGGCGGCGCGATGCCGGTGCGGCAGACCCATGCCCGCCACATCCTGATCCGGCCCACCGAGGTGCTGACCGCCGAGCAGGCGCGCGAGCGGCTGGTGAACATCCGCCAGCGCATCGTGCAGGGTGGGGCGAACTTCGCCGACATGGCCCGCCAGTATTCCAACGATTCGTCGGCGCCACAGGGCGGCGACCTGGGCTGGCTGTCGCCCCAGGAAACCGTGCCGGAGTTCGAGCGCGCCATGGACGCGCTGCAGCCCGGCCAGGTGAGCGAGCCCGTGCAGTCGCCGTTCGGCTGGCACCTGATCCAGGTCGTCGAGCGCCGCACGCAGGACGTCGGCCGCGAACGGCAGCGGGCCGAGGCGCGCCAGACGCTGTTCCAGCGCAAGCTGGACCAGGCGTACGAAGACTGGGCGCGGCAGTTGCGGGACAAGGCCTATGTCGAAATGAGACTGAATCCCCCCCCTACGCCCTGACGGGCGCCCCCCAGGGGGCGGCACTGGCGGACCGGCGGAGCCGGATCCGCGGTGCCCTGGGGTACTACCCGGCGGGTGGGGGACGGCGTCTTGGGCGCCGTTTTTTGTTTTTTTGTGATGGCCGGTCGTTGGGCTGGCGGATGAGTGAGATGAGTGCGATGCGCAGGCTGGTCTTGACGACCGGCGAACCGGCGGGGATCGGGCCTGAGTTGTCGGTCGCGGCCGCGGCGTGGTTCGCGGGCGAGCGCGGGGCGGGGCGGGTGCCGGCGGACGTGGAGCTGGTGCTGGTGGGCGATCGCGATCTGCTCGCGCAGCGCGGCGGGCGGGATGCCGCGGCGTTGGCGGGGGTGGCGGTGCATCATGTGCCGCTGCGCGTGCCCTCCGAGCCGGGCAGGCTGGCGGTGGCCAATGGGCGCTACGTGCTCGACACGCTGGATGCGGCCATCGCCATGGTGGCCGATGGCCGGGCGCAGGCCATCGTTACCGCGCCGGTCCACAAGGGCGTGATCAACGATGCCGGCGTGGCCTTCTCGGGGCATACCGAATATCTGCAGGAGCGGGCGGGCGTCGACAAGGTCGTCATGATGCTGGCCGGCGGCGGCCTGCGGGTGGCGCTGGCGACTACGCACCTGCCGCTGCGGGCGGTGCCCGATGCGGTCACCGCGCAGACGCTGGACCAGGTCCTGCGCATCCTGGACGCCGACCTGCGCCGGCGCTTCGGGCTGGCGAACCCGCGCATCGCCGTGTGCGGCCTGAATCCGCACGCCGGCGAAGGCGGCCACCTGGGGCGTGAAGAAATCGAGGTCATCGAACCTGCCATCGCGCGGGCCCGCGCCGCGGGTATCGACGCGCGCGGGCCGCTGCCCGCCGATACGCTGTTCGTGCCCGCGCACGTCGCGCAGTTCGACGCGGCCCTGGCCATGTTCCATGACCAGGGCCTGCCCGTGCTCAAGCACGCGAGTTTCGGGCACGGCGTCAACATCACCCTGGGCCTGCCCTATGTGCGGACCTCGGTGGACCACGGCACCGCGCTGGACCTGGCGGGAACGGGCAAGGCCGATCCCGGCAGTTTGCAGGAGGCCATCGTCACGGCCCTCCAGATGATACGAGCGGGTGCCCAGGCCGCCGGCTCCGGAGCTTCCGCATGAAACATCAGGCGCGCAAGCGCTTCGGCCAGCACTTCCTGGTCGACGAAAGCATCACCGATTCCATCGTCCGCGCGGTGAACCCGCGCCGGTCCGACAACGTGGTCGAGATCGGTCCCGGCCTGTCGGCGCTGACCCGGCCGCTGCTGGACAGGCTCGATTGCCTGAAGGTCGTCGAGATCGACCGCGACCTGGCGGCGCGGCTGCGGGGGCAGTATCCGCCCGAGCGCCTGCAGGTGACCGAGGCCGACGTGCTGACGGTGGATTTCGCGCCGTTCGGCCAGGCGCTGCGCGTGGTGGGCAACCTGCCCTACAACATTTCCAGCCCGCTGCTGTTTCACCTGATGGCCTATGCCGACCAGGTGCGCGACCAGCATTTCATGCTGCAGCGGGAAGTCATCGACCGCATGGTGGCCCGGCCGGGCGATGCCGACTACGGGCGCCTGTCGGTCATGCTGCAGTCGCGCTACGACATGGAGAAGCTGTTCGACGTGCCGCCCGAGGCCTTCGATCCGCCGCCACGCGTGGTCTCGGCCGTCGTGCGCATGATCCCGCTGCCGGCCGACCGGCCGCGCGCGCGCAGCGAGGAAGCCCTGTCGGCCACCGTGGCCCGCGCGTTCGCCCAGCGCCGCAAGATGCTGCGGCGGGGGCTGGGCGACTGGGCGGGGCTGGTGCCCTGGGAACGACTGGGGATACCGGAAACCGCGCGCGCCGAGGCGTTGTCGGTGGCGCAGTTCATCGCGCTGGCCGACGTGCTGCACGAGGCCGGCGTGGTCTGATCGCGCCGCCATCCGGCGGCGCGGCGCGCTACTCGGGCTGGATGCCCGCCTTGGCGACGATGCCCCGGTAGGTGTCCACGCTGCTGGCCAGCAGCGACGCGAATGTCGCCGGCGAAGGATGCGCCTCGACCTCGAAGCCCGCGGTCTCCAGGCGTTCCTGCAGGTCCGGCGAGGCCAGGGCGTCTTCGATGCCGCCGCGCAGTTTCTCGACCACGGCGGGCGGCATGCCCGCCGGGCCGAGCAGTCCCACCCAGGTGTCCGGCACGGCGAAGCCCGCCAGGCCCGCCTGGGCCAGCGTGGGGACCTCGGGCGCGGCCTTGGCGCGCTCGGCCTGCAGCACCCCCAGCAGACGCAGCTTGCCCGCCTTCACGTGCGGCAGGACGTTGGAAAGGACCAGGATGCCCACGGGCACCTGTCCTCCCACCACGTCGTTGAGCGCCGGCGCGCCACCCTTGTAGGGCACGTGGATCATGTCTATGCCGGTCGAGGCCTTGAGCAGTTCGCCGCCCAGTTGCTGGGATGAACCGACGCCCGATGTCCCATACGAGAGCTTGCCCGGGCGCGCCTTGGCATAGGCCAGGAATTCCTTCAGGTCCTTCACGGGCAGCGCGGCGTTGACCACCATGGCCTGCGGCGCCGTGCCTATCATCGCCACCGGCGTGAAGTCCTTGACCGGATCGTAGGGGACGTTGCGCGAGAAGAATGGCAGCGTGTTGTGGGGCGGCCCGAGCTGCATCAGCAGCGTGTAGCCGTCCGGGGCGGCCCGCGCCACCAGTTCGGAGCCGATCATGCTGTTGGCGCCGGCGCGGTTGTCGACGATGAAGGTCTGCCCCAGCGCCTCGCCCAGCTTGTGGGCCACGGCCCGGGCCACGGTGTCGGCGGCGCCGCCCACCGCGAAAGGCACGACCACCCGGACCGGGCGGTCGGGATAGGTGCCGGCCAGGGCCGGCAGGGGCATCAGGCACAGGGCGGCCAGCGCCCGCCTCATCGGGTTCATGGTGTCTCCTTGATGTTCGTGGTCGCGGCCGCGCGAGAGGCGGCCGTCGCCGTGTCAGGCCGCGGGCGGGAAGCGCACGGAATAAGGAATGAATCCGATGCGGTTTTCGTTGACCCAGCGGGCCAGCTCATCGTGCCGGGGGAACCAGACGCCGGGATGGGCGGCGATGTAGCCCAGCACCTCGTCCAGCATCGCGCTGATCAGCGGCCGCCCGCCGAAGTGGCCATGCACGGTGATGTTGATGAACGCGTTGGGTTCCTTGCGATACAGGAAATCGAAGGTGTCCCGGTAGCACTGGAAGAAGTCGCGCGGGGCGGCGCGCAGCACGCGGTTGTCGGCGAAATCGCTGTGCGGGATGGCGACCATGCCGCCGTGCCGGGTCTGGATCTGGCAGGGCAGGTCCAGGTAGTTGTAGTCGCCATGCCAGAGCATGCCTTCCTCGGCCAGCAGGTCCGCCGTCCGTTCGGTGGTCGCGATGGTCGAGCTCAGCCATCCTTGGGGCCGCACCCCGGCGGTGCGATGCAGGATGTCCAGGCTCTTGCGGATCAGGGCGCGTTCCTCCGCTTCGTCCAGGCCGGGCAGCACCTCGTCCTGCGCGTAATTGTGGCCCGCCAGCTCGAAGCCCTGGCCGACGATGGCGTGGATGACCTCGGGAAACAGTTCGGCCACCCGCGCGTTGACGCAGAACGTGGCGGGCAGCCCGCGGTCGCGCGCCAGCCGCATCAGCCGGTAGGCGCCGGCCCGCGCGCCATATTCCGACCAGGTGATGCCGGCCAGGTCCTTCGCGCCCGGCTTGGGGGGACTCGTCATGGGCGAGTAGGGCGGGGCCTTGCCCTCGGACCAGCTTTCGACCAGGAAGGTCAGCGCCACGACGATGCGCGCGCCGCCCGGCCACATGGATGCGGGAGTGGACATGAAGTCTCCGGTTGACGTTGCCCACGGTCTTGCCGTGGCGATGCCGCCCACTATCCGTGCTTCCCGGGCTTTTAACAATTTTAATTTTTTTAATTAAAATTAAGACTTACTGGAAAACCGGCCACGTCCCCATGCCCGAGGCGTTCAAGATCCCCCAGCTTCGTCAGTTCGTCATCGCCGCCACGCGGCAAAGCCTGCGGGCCGCGGCCGAGGAAACCCACCGCACCCAGGCCGCGGTCACGCTGGCCATGCAGAACCTCGAGGCCCAGGTAGGCGGCAGCCTGTTCGAGCACGGGCACCAGGCCCGCCTTACGCCCCTGGGCGAGTCCGTGCTGCCGCTGCTGCGGGAGCTGGTGGCGCTGCACGACCGCGTGCAGAACGAGGTCGGCCTGCTGGCGTCGGGCGAGCAGGGGTCGATCGCCCTGGCCGTCATGCCGTCGCTGGCGGAGGAATGGCTGCCCCGGGTGCTGCGGCGGTTCGCCGCGGATCATCCCGGCGTCAGCCTGAAAATCGCCGACGTGTCCTCGCCGCAGGTCGGCCCCATGGTGGCCAGCGGCGAGGCCCAGCTCGGCATCGCCGGAGTGGGCGCGGACCTCGCGGGCCTGCGCTGCATACCCGTGGCCCAGGACACGTTCGGCGTCGTCTGCCGCCGCGACCATCCCATCGCCGGGCGCGGGAGACCGGTGCCCTGGCGGATCCTGGAAGGCGAACCCATCATCGAGAACACCACTTTCCATGCGCTGCGCGGGCATCGCGTGGCGGCGCTGCTCCAACGGCCCCACCTGGTCATCAAGAACCGGACGTCGCTGATCGCCGCCGTGAAGGCGGGCCTGGGAATTACCGTGCTGCCGACGCTGGCGCGGCCGGCGGTCGAGCACGACCTGGCGTTCGTGCCGTTGGCGGCGCCGCGCATCGAGCGCCGTGTCGGCGTGCTGCATGGCGAGGGCCGGTCGTTGTCGCCGGCGGCGGCGCACATGCTGGCGCTCATGCTCGATTCGCTGCGGGCCTTCGCGCAGGCCAAGGGCGCGCGGCCGATCGCCGCGCCGGCGGGTCAGCCGAAGAACCAGTAGCACACGCCTATGGCGGCCAGCACGCCGGCCAGGTCGGCCAGCAGCGCGCAGCCCACGGCATGCCGCGTGCGCTGGATGCCGACCGCGCCGAAGTACACGGCCACCACGTAGAAAGTGGTTTCGGTGCTGCCCTGTATGGTGGCCGACAGCAGCGCGGGGAAGCTGTCCACGCCGTGGTTCTGCATGGTCTCTATCATCAGCGCGCGGGCCGCGCTGCCGGAGAAAGGCTTGACCAGCGCGGTGGGCAGGGCGTCCACGAAACGGGTGTCGAAACCCAGCCACTGGATGGCCAGGCGCAGCCCGTCCAGCGCGAAGTCGAGCGCGCCCGAGGCCCGCAGCACGCCGATCGCGCACAGCATGGCGACCAGATAGGGCAGCAACCCCTTGGCCACGTCGAAGCCGTCCTTGGCGCCCTCGATGAAGCTTTCGTAGACGGGAACCTTGCGGATCGCGGCCACGACCAGGAAGAACAGGATCAGCGCGAACAGCGTCAGGTTGCCCAGCAGCGAGGACAGCGCGCCCAGCGCCGCCACCGAAAGCGTGGACAGGAAGGCCATGAAGCCGCCCAGCAGCAGCGCGGTGCCGCCCACCCAGGCCAGCACCACGGGATCCCAGACCCGCAGGCGCTGCACCGCGGCTACGCACAGGAAGCCGGCCAGCGTCGAGGCGCTGGTCGCCAGCAGGATGGGCAGGAACACCAGGGTGGGGTCGGCCGCGCCCTGCTGCGCGCGGTACATGAAGATGGTGACCGGCAGCAGCGTCAGCGACGAGGCGTTGAGGACCAGGAACAGGATCTGCGCGTTGCTGGCCGTGGTGCCGCTGGGGTTGAGCGTCTGCAGCGACTTCATCGCCCGCAGGCCGATGGGCGTGGCGGCGTTGTCCAGGCCCAGCACGTTGGCGGCGAAGTTCAGCGTGATCAGGCCGATGGCGGGATGGCCGCGCGGTACGTCGGGCATGAGCCGCGCGAACAGCGGTCCCAGGATCCGCGCCAGCGCGTCGACCAGCCCGGCCTGTTCGGCGATCTTCAGGAAACCCAGCCACAGCGCGATGGTGCCGAACAGCAGCACCATGACTTCCACCGAGAGCTTGGCCATCGCGAACAGCGAGGCGACCATGGCCTGGAAGACCGTCGGATCGTGGGCGATGCCCCAGCGCGCCAGGGCGGCGGCTGCCGCGGCGATGAAAAATCCCAGCCAGAGTTTGTTCAGCATGCGCGACAGGAGTAGAGGACAAGGCGCCGGCCCGGGAGGCGCGGCAAATCCCGCTGATTGTAGCGATTCGTCCGGCTGCCGGTCAGCGGCGGCGGGCGTAGGCCGCGGGCGTCATGCCGTTCCAGCGCCGGAAAGCGCGCGCGAACGCCTTGTCCGATTCGTAGCCCACGGCGGCGGCGATGTCGTCCAGGGTCAGGGCGGGATCCTTGAGTTTCTCGGCGGCGACGGCCATGCGGTACGAGGCCAGGTACTGCATGGGCGTCATGCCCACCAGGTGCCGGAAGCGTTCGCTGAACACCGTGCGCGAGAGATGGCAGGCCGAGGCCAGCGTGGCCACGGTCCAGGGGCGCCCGGGATGGTCATGGATGGCCAGCATGGCGCGCGCGATGCCCTGGTCCGCCATGCCGCGCAGCATGCCGGCGCCCCGTTCGGCCGAGGCTCGCAGGTGTTCCCCCAGGATGTGCGCCAGCAACAGGTCGGCCATGCGGGCCGTCGCCAGCTGCCATCCCGGGGGCTGCAGCAGCGATTGGTCGACCAGCGACTCCATCGTCTGCGCCAGCGCGGCGGTCATCGGCGCCTCGCTCCGGCGGATCACGATCAGCCGGGGCAGGGTATCGACCAGCGTGCCCACGCCGCTCTCCGGCATCCACAGGTGGAGCGAGAACATGCCCGTGACCGCGCCGTCGCCGCCGTGCGAGAACACGATGGGCCGTTCGCCGTGGGCGCCGATCTGGTGCGCCGCGATCAGCGGCTGGAACGGACGCGCGGGCAGCCCGGGAGTGGACGAGATGGTATGCGTGTCGCCGTGGGGCAGCATCAGGATGTCGCCGGCCTCGATCCTTTGCGGTTCGTCCTGGCCGACGGCGATCCAGTAGGGAGTCCCGGTCGCCATCCTGATCAGCGCGCCTTCGACGCCATCCGATCGCAAGGCCCAGGGCGCGGACAGCGCGAAACGGGCCGTCACCGCGCGATCGGATCGCCAGTGGGCGAGCAGGCGGCTCAGAAGGTCTCCGGAAGCGTGCATGCGGAATCGGAAGTCGGGACGCGCCGCGTGGCGGATTTCCGGACGCTTGGTGCCCGGATCCGGCGTCTCGAGGGTTGAGGCGGGAGCCGGCGGCATCGACACTCATGGAATCGACACGGAGATTATCATGCCTCGAATCGACCACGCCCTGATCGTCGGCGCCGGCATCGCCGGTTGCTCGGCGGCGATCGCGCTCGCGCAGCAAGGCACGCGGGTGACCCTGGTGGAAAAGCAGCAGGCCTGGCAGTTCCAGAGTTCCGGGCTGTTCATCTACAGCAATGGCCTGCGGGCGTTGCGGGAAATCGGCGTGCTTGCGCAGATCCTGCAGGCGGGTTTTGCCGTGCCGGGCGGGCGCAACCGCTATTTCGGCCCGGACGGCTCGTTCATCGTCGAGACGGTCTATCCCTCGCCGGAGGGACTGCCTGCCATCCTCGGCATCAAGCGTGCCGAGCTCCATCGCATCCTGGCCGGCCGCATCCAGGAGCTGGGCATCGCGCTCAAGCTCGGCACGACGCTGGCCAGCCTGTCGTCCGCCCAGGACGACGGTCCGGTGCGCGTGGTCCTGTCCGACGGCACGCGAGCCGCCTGCGACCTGGTCATCGGCGCCGACGGCATTCGATCCCAGGTACGGGCCGAGGCATTCCCGGAGCTGGCGCCGACCTATTCGGGCTTTGGCGTCTGGCGCAGCGTGCACGATCGTCCGCGGGAGCTCGACGCCAAGATCATGATGATGGGCACGGGCAAGCGCCTGGGCATCATGCCCATCAGCGACGAGAAGCTCTATCTGTTCGGCGTCATGCTCGAACCCCGGGACTGCTGGTACGAGCGCGCGGCGTGGCCGGCACTGATGCGCGAGCGCTTCGCCGAGTTCGGGGGGCCGGCGGCGCCCTTCCTGGATCAGCTGGGCGAGGGGGCCGAGGTGCTGTACACCGGCGTGGAGGAGGTGATCGCGCCCTTGCCCTGGCACCGCGGGCGGGTGCTGCTGATCGGCGATGCCGCGCATGCCTCGACGCCCTTCATGGGGCAGGGCGGTGCGATGGCGCTCGAGGATGCGGTGGTGCTGGCCGAGTCGCTGGAGGCGGAAGGGACGCTGGACCAGGCCTTGCTGGCGTTCGGCCGCCGCCGCCATCCCATGTGCCGGCTGGTGCAGGAGGTCTCGCGGCAGGTGGGACAGGCGGGCGCGCTGGAGGACGCCGAAGGCTGCGCGCGCCGCGACGAGGCACTGCGACGGGAAGGGCAGGCGAAGGTGGACGGCTTTTTCGCCGAACTGGAGCGCCTGCGCACGGCGGGCCGATAGCGGCGCGCCGCGCGGCCGCGCGTCAGTCCTTGTGGGTGTTGGTCTGGATGAACTCGATCTTGTAGCCGTCCGGGTCCTCGACGAAGGCGATGACCGTGGAGCCGTGCTTCATGGGGCCGGCCTCGCGCGTGACCTTGCCGCCCAGTTCGCGCACCCGGTCACAGGCGGCATAGGCATCGTCGACCGCCACGGCGATGTGGCCGTAGCCGGTGCCCAGGTCGTACTTGTCCACGCCCCAGTTGTGCGTGAGTTCGATCACCGCGCCGTCCTTCTCGTCCTGGTAGCCGACGAAGGCCAGCGTGAACTTGCCGTCGGGATAGTCCTTGCTGCGCAGCAGGCGCATGCCCAGGACCTTGGTGTAGAAGTCGATCGAACGTTGCATGTCGCCGACCCGGAGCATGGTGTGGAGTAGTCGCATGGATGACCTCGCTAATCGTGGGAAGGGGAATCCGGCCCCTTAGTGTAAACAGGCTTAGTCGAACCGCGGCAGGCTGCCTGGATCGTGGCGCCGCAGGGCGTCGCGGGCGTTCTCGAAACCGGGCATCAGCTGGCCGACCTCGGCCCAGAAGCCCGGGCCATGGTTCATCTCGCGCAGGTGCGCCAGCTCGTGCGCGATGACGTAGTCGATGATGTCGACCGGGAAATGGATCAGGCGCCAGTTCAGCAGGATGCTGCCCTCGCTGGTGCACGATCCCCAGCGCGTGGCGGCCGACGACAGGCGCCAGCGGCTGATGGAAAGCCCGGTGCGGGCCAGGAAGTCGCGCAGGCGGACGTCGAACAGGACGCGGGCACGGCCTTGCAGCCAGGCCTGGACGGTATCGCGGATGCGGGCCGCCGTCGCGTCGGGCGGCAGGCCCAGCCAAAGCACGTCGCCATCGGTCGGCGCGTCGAGGTCGGCCGTAGCCAGCCCGGTGTCGCGTTGCGCGTCCAGGCGCATGACGATGCGGCGGCCCAGGTAGGGCAGGTCGCCTCCTTCTTCCCAGCGCGTCTGGTTCAGCGCGAGCCGTTCCCGGCGCTGCTGCCACTCGTGCAGCTTGGACAGGATCCAGCGCGCCTTCTCGCGGACCGCGCCGTCGATCTCTGCCAGGCCGACCCAGCGTGGCGCCGTCACGCGCAGGCCGTCGTCGCCGATCAGGAAACCTATGGTGCGGCGGCGCGAGCGTTGCAGGACGAATCGTATCCG
>NZ_JAOCLR010000041.1:0-41422 GCF_029845405.1 Pigmentiphaga sp. GD03639 | reverse complement strand
GCAGTCATAGGTAATGGGTTAAATTTGCCTGGACAATCCTTGATTTCGTGGCATTGCACTGCACTAGAGTAGTGGGAAATGTATCAGACGTGCTTTTCCGCCGACATCTGTCTGTGCTAGCTACTTTTCCTTTCTAAGCTGCGTAGCCGTCGAGCTTCCGACCGCTCCATCTGTCGGCTTTGGTGCCCCGTTTGTACTAGACCGCCGGGCCGATAGGTTGCGTTAGCGTCAACCCCCGGCCTTCCTGATGGGGGTCTCGACCCGTTTTAAGAGCTCGATGGTCCGTCTTAGTTACCCTCATATTTGCCATTCCTTTACTCGAGTTCCCTTTTACTACCTTAAGGTTAGTAATATGGATGAAAAGCTTGGTACGACTTAAAGTCTGTCCTGCTTATGATGGTTGGAAACTTTTAAACCGCATTCAAGTCTATGTAATGCCGGCAGAATAAGTAATAGTTCGGGTCCCTTTTGCCGGTGAATTCATTACGGTGAATCTATGGATACGAAAAACATGAAACGACGCAGTTTTCTTTCCCGATTCACCGCTGCGATCTCTGCGGCTGGTGGAATTGCGTCCCAGAGCTCTGCGCAAGACAGGTCGACTCTTCAAGAGGGTTTAAGCCCACAAAGTTTGGGGACCCTGAAGCGAAACGGTGTTGGGGCAATAACCCGGAGTGTACAAAGTAGGCTTTTGGATCTTCCTGCTACTCCAGAGGATTATTCAGGGGGAGATGTAGATGAAATCGATAATACAGCTGCATTAAATGAATTATATGCAGCAAATCCAACGGCAGTTTATTATCCAGGAAAATTCTACCGAGTGAAGGGTAATTTTCCGCGACTCAATATTCCGCATAGCGGGCCTGGGGCGTGGAGCGTGGACGGGCAGGTAGTCTACGTGGATACCGCAGAAACCCACGGCCCTGCAACCATATATGTTGACGCATCTATCGGCGATGATATTAAAAATCACGGCCTTTCCGCGCGCTACCCTTTTGCTACGCTACAACGTGCTTTTGATAGTCTACCAGCGATAATTCGGCACCAGCAAACCATAGTTCTTGCTGAGGGTGTCTATAACAAATCGAGCCGCCCCGTGGATTCTATGCCCCGTCCCTCTATTTTTTATCCTCAGGGAAAGGTGACCAGTGCTCGAACAGCTCAGAAAGGAGATTTCTTGATAGGTATGGTTGTAATAAGAGGGCAGGGGGTAGCAAAAACGTTTATTGAGCCAAACCCTTCGGCCGGATATGTATACGGGCCATATATCTCCGCCGGCACGGAAATCGCGTTGGAAGACCTTACAGTGAGATCAACAGAAAAAAATAACGTGGGAGCTCTTCTTACATCACATCGCAATGCATATGTTCATATTAGGCGAGTAGCCATAGAGTCGAGTTCGTTACCAATGGGGGTTGTTTGTGAAGCTGGTGGATTTGTTGAAGCGATCGACTGTAGCTTTACCGGCGCGACAAGCTATGATCTTATCGTATATGCAGGTAGCGGAGTTTCAATCGCAGCTGTACAGGGTGAAAGCAATATTGGGAAGGCCCTCGTCGCAGGCAACTGTGATCTAGTTACCGGAGCGAAATTCACAGGCACAACCTTGGTTGCATCCACTGGAAAACTAAATCTAACGGGTAGAGAAACTAAACGAACCACTGTTTTAGGCGACTTGCTAGTCGACCCCGGGGGTACGGTTAATGGCGCTTATGTGGATATAGCTGGAAATGTCATTAGCCGTGGTGGAGAGATTCGTTTGTCCGCTAGCGCTTGGTCAAAAACGATAACCATGTTCGGTGGTGTAATTAGGCTCGATGGTGCGAAATCTTATCTCGCATCAGCAAACCGCTCTGAAGTTAGTCGCCCACTAGTTTTACGCAATGGAGCGGAATTGATATATGAGACTACATTGCAACTAAGGAATAACGAAGGGCTTGCGAAAGGAATAGATTACGGAGTGCAGCGCATTGTTGCTGATAGCGATGGTTACAGTATCCCTCTTTTTCTGCAGGGACGAACTACTGTGTTAGCGGTGGGGGTGTCAGGCGCCAAAACTGATGGAGTAACAAAATGTACTCTTGGTAAAGTTCAGAATCTAGCCCGAGAAATACAGCCTCCAGAAGGTGCTATTTTGTATTTAATGCCTCTGGCTGTTGGAGTCGCCGGTATTGAGCTTGTTAACGGCGAAACGGCAATTATCCCTAGTGGATCAGTAAAAATCGGAGGGCAAGAAGGAGAGTATGCTGGGGCGACTCTAGTTTACTCTGCATTGGCTTCTCGATGGATGCTGATTGGTCTGGGGCCAAAAAATTAAACTGCGATTGGGTTCATTGCGGTATGAAGGCTATACCTAGTTCCCCGTCCGCTTAAGTACCTTTAAAAAGGTAAGGGTGAGTGTTTTGATATAGATAACAAAGCTCGGCCTGTCAAGCCAAAGCAATTCTAACTCAGTACGTTTATCAAGAGTTGCTGTGTCTGATTTGAGCTGTGCAAGCCCTGTGATGCCTGGTCTGAGTTGGTGCCGTCGCTGCCAATACTCTGGAGAATAATCGACTTCTTGCACAGGTGTATCTGGCCTGACTCCGACCAATGACATGTTGCCTTGCAAAACATTCAACAATTGAGGCATTTCATCGAGATGAGATGCCCGTAGAAGCTTTCCCATCCTCGTAATTCTGGGATCGTTGTCACGAGTTGTCTTGAAGCGTGCCCGAGCTGCTAGCATTTCTTCTCTTGTAAGCGTCGTGACTGTGCCTTGATAAGTTTGGGGCTCTATACGCATCGAGCGAAATTTATAAATCTTAAATATTTTGGAGTTCTGTCCAACTCTGGCTTGGCGAAAAAAAATAGGGCCGCGATCTTCAAGCCAAATAAATAGGCCGATGACCAACATCGGGATAAAAAGAACAACTAAGCCGAGTAAGGATAATAAAATATCGGCGAAGCGAATTAAAATTTTGTCTATCATCATGGTCTAAAAAAGAAGAGGCTAACTAAGTTGCGCACTCGAATGCTCGATATTCCGTAGAATGCGCGCAGGAATGCCTCCAACTACAGAATATGGAGGCACATCCTTAGTAACTACACTTGCCGCTGCAATAACTGCATGGTGTCCTATTTTTGTGCCAGCCAAAACGATAGCGTTAGCACCTATCCAAACATTGCTAGCAATGGAGATGCCGGCCCTATCTTGATCATGACCTTGTTCTGAGATAAGGGTACCTACTTTATCAAAGTTATGATTTGAGCTTATCAGATGAACTCCACTGCCAATTAGGACGTCATCACCAATGTCTATAGGTGCGAAAGATGCGGCCATTAACATTGTATTCGGTCTTATTGTAACGTTTTTACCGATGCTAATATAGTTAGTGTTGACTAGATAAGCATATGGGCGAATTTCGCTGCCACTCCCAAATGCCTTTAACTTTGCTTGTGCTAATTTTCTCCCAAGAGTAGGAAAATAAAGCTTCCAATGAGTCAAAGGGACATCAGGGCCGATGCGATCGCAAGAATGCCAATATCTCAGTCTCTTGGTGAAAGAAAAAATTATGTCAAAGAAAAACATATACGTTTCTCGAAGGTCATGATATTACATCATTTTTTAAAAAAACTACCAAGCGCTGAGGCCGCCATCAATAACAATATTCTGACCAGTAACGTAACGGGAGGCATCCGACGCTAAAAAAATCAGTGCTCCGACCATTTCTGCGGGCTGCGCCATTCTACCTAATGGAACTCGAGCGCTATACCGATCCTCGAAAATTTTGTTCTGTCCGCTAGAAACACCGCCCGGTGTAAGTGTATTAACTCTCACACCCTCTTTTCCCCAATACGTGGCAAGATATTTTGTTAATCCAACAATTCCTGCCTTCGATGCACTATAAACCGGCGGGGTGTTAATAGGGCGGCCGTTGTAGCGAGATCCTTCGTAAATCCTCTGATCGGGACCCATAATTCCATAGATCGATGCTGTTTGAATGATGGAGCCTGAGCCCCGAGCTGCCATTCTCGTTCCGAACTCACGTGCTACGAAGAACGCTGCGTCCAAATTTACACTCATAATCTCTCTCCATGTCTCTAGGGAGAATTGAGCCACTGGACTAAAGAATTCATCTAAATTGCTACCCTTCGTAGCAGCGTTGTTGTGAAGAATATCTACAGGGCCGAGTTCAGCCT
Organism: Pigmentiphaga sp. GD03639; assembly: GCF_029845405.1. NCBI lineage: Bacteria > Pseudomonadati > Pseudomonadota > Betaproteobacteria > Burkholderiales > Alcaligenaceae > Pigmentiphaga > Pigmentiphaga sp. GD03639. The sequence goes on along the minus strand of NZ_JAOCLR010000041.1, from coordinate 37,240 downwards.
CAATTTCGTCTGCGAGAATAGAAAGGCCTTCAATACTTGAAATATCACGCTCGTAACCACGCACATTGACTGAAAACTGAGAGCTAAGCCAGGCAGCCATCTCAATAACATCTTTGCTTTGGTCAACCAGAGCTATATCAGCTCCATGATCTGCCAGCGCTGCGCAAAACCAACGTCCCAATATCCCTGTCGCTCCAGTAACTACGGCGACTTTGTTGCGAAGAATAAAGGAGTTTCGGCTCCAATTCGCTTGTATGGAGGGAATCATTCTTATTCCTTCGGTAATTGCTTCTTCATCAGCATTTCGACAATCTCGAAATCAAGCTCCGAATCTATATCTATGGAGCGATGCTCCGGCATCTCATAAATGGTTGTATCTTCGTAGAAAACTTGAGGCTTCATCATGAAAGCATCACGTTTCCAAACATATATGGAAGCATTCATATCAAAACATGCTGGTGCATCCTGCCTACGTAGGATAGGTTGAGCAAGTCGCTTTGATAGTATGACGTGGCCGGAAGGAGATTTTTCGACAAGATTAAAATATGGCGAACGTCTAGCTCTAGCCCCGGTGATCACGTTTGTGACCCTACTTTTCTCCAAAAGCTGAACAGCTTCAATAATATCTGTAGTGAGGCGCAGTGGTGAAGTAACGTCTAAATCAATAATTAAGTCAGCGGTTTTGCCTAGAAAACCCTCGCTTTGCTCTACGCAATGCCGAATGGCTGGCAACTTGCCCGCAGTGTCGCTAGCTAACTCAACTGGTCGTTGGACACAGTAATCTGCCCCGTTCTGCCGTGCGACGTCCAAAACGAGAGGAGAATCACTGCTCACCGCGATAAGATCAAAAAGTTGTGATTTCCTTGCTTGCTCAATTGTCCATGCAATTAAGGGTTTTCCGCAAATACTTCGAATATTCTTGCCCGGGACGCCTTTTGAGCCTCCGCGGGCACAAATAGTACATATTCTAGTGGTCATTTTTTACCCAGACTCCTTGTGTCGCTGCCTGTTCGATAGCTGCGATCAACCTATTTACGCTGACTGCCTCTTCAACACTACAGATGGTACTCATGTCATTCGCAAGCATTGCTCGGTGCATTTGCTCATATGTGTAGTCTCTGTCGACTTGCATGGAATGAACGTCGAATGAATCCATTAGTTCGCAAGAAATAAAATCAGCCTTTAGCGTGGAGCGCTCTGTGGTCGCTACAATCTCCCGGCGAGGAGGTTGATCTAAGTAATTTAGGCGTACAACTACCTCTGCCCCGGACTCAAGTTCTATTAGAATAGACCAAGACTCATCTGCTGTGATATTAAGCACCCCGTAGTTTCCCCCAAGCGCAGTTAAGCGCTTCCAAGGGCCAGCAATCCAACTCAAATAATCTAGCTCATGGCTCAAATCTCGCAATACTCCGCCTCCGTTCTCGACGCTCGCTGAGTAAGTGGATCGATAATCTCGATCCGCGCGCCACGTCGATAGCAGTTGACCGCAGGCTATCGAGAGACTGACTAGCCGGTCCGCAAGGAGTTTTTCGCGCATTGCTGCCAACAGCGGATGAAAGCGAAGATTGTAGGCTACTGCAAAGGCGGAAAATTCATTTTGGGGAATTATTGTCGGATGAGTCGACAGAGGTTTTTCTACGAGTACCTTTCCCTTGAAATTGAGACTGGCTAAAGTCTCTATTGATTCAATGTGAGATGCTGTGGCGTTTGAAATGATCACATAAGAGGGTGCATGCTCGTCAAGCGCTTGTTGAATATTTTTATATGCTCGCGGAACCTCAATGTTTCGCGTAGAAACTACTCCGACACTGCAGGACAGGCTATTCAATATGCGAGAATGTCGCTGGCCGATGGAGCCGTAGCCCCAAACTAAGACATGTTCCATGGTTTATACAAGGCCCGTAAACTCTATCTCGTACCAATCTCATAAATGAGATCTACAATGGCTTGCGTAGCGGTTCCCGGTTCTGGCATATCCTCACTCCGAAGAGGGGAGCTATAGGCCTTCGCTTTTAGTATTGCTATGGCTTCTTTTATGGACGACGCGGCCTTCGCTAAGCCATATTGAGGATAGACGGCTTCTTTGGCAAAGCCCACACATATTACAGGTAATCCATAAAGAGCCGCCTGTAGTCCCATTGTGCTCAGTTCGACACATACAATATCGGAGATCACAAGAGCGTCGCGAGGAGAAAACCCGGGGTCAAGAAAACCTTTCTCGGCTCCAGCTGGCAAGCTGTAGGGAGCATTAGGATGGGGGCGAAGCATATATGAGAAGCTCGGCTGGTCAGCACACAGTTCCTCGAATGCAGCCGAGACTTGAGATGGAGATAGAAGCTGTTTCGAATAAAGGGGGGTTGACGTTACCGCTGGGGATGGCCAAAGAATAAGTTTGCTGTTTTTGCCAATCTTCAGCTGTGTACGAAGTTCCGCACGCCTTTTCTGATCCTCGGGGAGCGGGCTCAAGGAGTCGAATGCTGGATTCCCTGTAATATGGATTTCTGTTCCACGCAATCCGGCATTGTAAAGATCGTCTGCGACCTGCCTATTTAGTACAGTCAGGTGTTCAGCATAACCCCCCTCAAGAATCCATTCTCGCTCGTTTAGCAAAAAAAGATCAGAAACCGCAATTGAAGGAATGCCTAATCTCCTAGCGGCCTTTAAGAGTGCATGTTCGAAACGAGGGCTAGTAGTAGTAACTACGCAATCCGGAGCGGTCCGAGTAAGGAATTCCTCCATCGCACGTACCGGCTTGAAGGCCTTCCTGCCAAGGCTGTCCAAAAGTTTTCTTGCTTCTAGAAATCCGTGCTCGCGGACGAGATCAAAAAAACCAATTTTAAAATATGCTTCGGTTTCTCGTGGAAGAATATTTGGGTGTTGCTGATCTTGTAAAAATGAACTCAAATATGGAATTATGCCGGAGTAAACCTCGGTATCGGGATTTTCCATGCAAAGAATCGAATTTGGGCTCAAGCCATTCTTGGTAAAGAAATCTCGTGCTGTAGTGAAACCCACAAGATACGGCTCAGCCCCGCGGGCAATTAAAGCATGAGTAAGCGCAGCTATAATTTGCGCATGCCCCCCACCGTACGATGCCAATAGTGGTTTAAATGGTTTCTTAATTCCCGCAGTGTGCATACAGTTCCGCTACCATTAGTATGCGTTGCATTTGAGCAAAATCTCGGGTTGCAATGATATATGATCTAGGGCAGCGAGAAGGCGGGCGTCGGCGGTCCCATCCCCGTACACGTTCTTCTGTTCCGGCGAGGAGTGAAGAGCATGAACTATCGCGGCGTTAATAGCACTCACGTTGACGTCAGAACAGTCAAAAGTATTAGCCAAGTTCCGCTGCCGATTGTTTTGCCTATTGCCCACATTTACAAAAGGTGTCCCAAAAGTGCCCGATTCGATGATTCCGGAAGAGGTATTGCCTATAAGTAAGTCTACTCCTGCCAGTGTCTTACAGTAATCAGTCCGTGGCAAATGAGCCAATACTCGAACATTAGGTTGAGAGTTTATGCTGTCAAGGAATTTGTCTATTGCTTGACCGCCAGCATCGGAGTTGGGCCTCAAGATGATCTGCGAAAGCCCGTTCATCGTGGATGCCTCGAGTATTGCCTTGATATGCTCCGCTGAATGCTCCGCTTCTTGAACTACCGGGTGGTAAATCACAAGGGCAATTGGCCTATCCTCAGGAAGGTTGAACTGTCTTGCCACAGTCTTTCGATCACAGTCTCCGGCCAGAGAGGTGATACCCACAAGCCCCGGTGCGCCAATAACATATATATGGTCGGAATTTTCTCCCATCCGTACCAAACGTTCAGCAGACTCGATGGTCGCTGGAAAGTGAAAATGGCTTAACTTGGATATTGCATGGCGAAAACTTTCATCTAGGGTACCGGACCGCTCGCCTCCGTGAATATGGCCAATATGTATTCCGAGATGGACAGCCGCAAGTGCTCCAGCAAGCATTTCACCTCGATCTCCCAGAAGCAAGATCATGTCCGGTCGGTTTTTTTCCCAGCAATGGATAAGCCCTTTCAACTCTGTAGCTAAGGCCAAAGCCATTTCGGCGCCACTAGCCCCGGTTAAATGTACCGGGATTTCAGCAGCAATTTCAAACTTTTCCGCACGTATTTCGTCAATTGTTGAGCCGTATTTTGAAAGCATGTGTTGCCCGGTCGCAACTATTTGGATGTTATGTCGCTTGCTTTTATTTATTGTGTGAAGACAAGCAGACATAAGACCAAAATCAGCTCTACTGCCACTGAGGTAATGAATTAACATGGCTTTCGTTCGTCTTTCTAGGGCCGGCAGTTAGAAGGAACGCGACGTGCAGGAGCTCCTATATATACTCCTGGTACGAGGATATCCTCTGTAACAACAGCGCCTGCACCAATAACTGTTTTATCCGCCACAACAACGGATGGTAGAATTGTGGCGTTTGCACCAAGCAGAACGGCTCGACCTAAACGCACGCCTCCGGCAATTACGCTACCAGGGGCAAGATGGGAAAAATCTCCTACTTCGCAATCGTGTTCAACAATAGCGCCGCTATTGACTATCACACCTTTTCCGATCCGACTGTCACGGTTTATCAAAGCTCCTGCAAGGATCATGCTTCCTGCCCCAGGAGTATCAGAAAAATACCGCTCGGGTTCCGCAATAAAATAAGATAAATTCAAACCGATTGCCTGTGCTTCAGTTTGAAGTCGTTCTCGAATGTCGTTGGCTCCTATGGTAATTAGGACGCTCGCAGCGATACTCGTGTCGATGGTCGAATAAACCACGGGAATCCCAATTACCGAACTGCCAATGGGAATCCCTGCGTCTCCAAATAGTAATTGGCAATCTTTTTTTCTGCTTAGCTGAGAGGCTACTACTTTTCCATGCCCCCCGGCGCCGAATAGGCAAATCGTCTCCTTATCGGACATCTGCCAACTCCAACAATGTATTTGACCGTACCGCCCTGGTGAGAGGAAGGCCGACTATTAGATCAATCTTGTCAGGGCTTACGCCTGTACCAGGCCGTTTCGCGCATAGGTCTTCTTCGGTCAGGATATGCCCTGGAGCTAGATCGTGTCGGTAGACTAGACTCTTTCGAGCTACAGATTTAATTTGCTGCTCGTCGACGACCGCGCGCTTTATTCCATCTCCTAGGCCTAATTCGAGTTTTCGCAAAATATCAACCATGTGGCGAAAATCTTTTGGTTCTATGGACGCGCGATGATCGGGGCCGGGCAATCCCTGATCTAGAGTAAAGTGTTTTTCGAGAACAGACATTCCTAGTGAGCGTGCGGCTAATGCGGCATATGGACCGATTGTATGATCAGAAAACCCAACAGGACAACCGAATGCGGCTTGCAGTGCTGGTAACACCCGCAGGTTCTGGTCCTCAAGACGTGCTGGATAATTGGATACGCATTGCAGAATCACAATATCATTGTTTGGCAACTGTTCTACGGCTGTAGCGATTTCTTTAATGCTTCCCATTCCTGTAGAAAGGAGAACTGGTAGCTTGGTTTTTGCCGCTTGTCGGAGAAGGGGCAAGTTAGTAATTTCTCCCGAAGGCCATTTCAAGCACGTTGGAGAGAGAGAGGCTACAAAATCAAGACTCAGCGGATCGAATGCGGTAGACATGAAATCAATGTCAACCGTGATGCAATGTTCCTTCAGTTCTTTAAAGGCCTCGAACGGTAATTCGAGACCTTTGAGCATTTCGTACTGACTACCGGCACCTGTGGTTTCGGTTTGATAGGCAGCCTTGCCGGTGCCTTGTAGTATTAAATCTTCTGTCCGAAACGTCTGGAATTTGACGGCATCTGCCCCAGCCTCCTTTGCGGCGTCAATCAAGCGATGTGCCAGGTCGACACTGCCATTATGATTCACTCCTATTTCTGCAATGATATAAGTTGGTTGATTCGCCCCAACTTGTCGTCCTCCGAGCTTGATCATTGGTTCAGAGTTCATGGCCTTTTTCCTTTCTTTGCATGCTCTCTATGCAGATTTTCTGAATTCTTTGAATAAGCTCGTTTCGATTATTCTGAAGCTCCACATATGGCTTCCTTCGGTAATTTTGATAGATTTCCTGAAGTAAGGTTATTTCGCGTGGAAAGTCAATGTTGCGATGAAGCTCAGTAATGGTCTGCGATTTTCGATGAAAAGTTCGAGACAAAATCGCTGCGTCCGAACCTAACCGAACATGCTCCCCGAGCAGATATTCTGGGGAGATCATCCCTTCTCCCGCTCGGGCCAGACCTCCAATGCCAAATTTCACTGAATATTGCCTCATAGCAGCAGCAGATTCTTCTAACAGTCCTTCCGCCAAGGGCTGAAACATGAACGTCATCTTTAGATCTAAATGTAAATCATTTAGTCCGATGTGAAGTCTCTGTAATGGAAGAGTCTCAACAATTCTTGGTAAATTCTGCAAGGCATCTCGTGTTTCTACCAACGGAACGGCCTCAGCTCGACCTGCCAATAGATCAAGAAAATAGGCGATATCGTCAGCTGTACGAAACATCGGGAGCATGACACTATTAGCTCCTCGAGCTAAGACCTCTCGGACTTCAGTAGCGGTATGCTCATGCAAAGGGTTAATCCGGACTAATAGGTGAGCATCGGGGACTGCTGCGCGAATACGCGACACGTCATCGAGCGTTTGTTTGCTCTTCCATGTATCAAGATTCTTTTGTCGAAGGTCTTTGCCGAGATATTCCAAGTCAACAAAAAGTCTATGAACTCCGTTCGCACTCACAAATTTAGCGATTTCACTATCGCTAACAATCATGAAGAATTGCATTTCTGCTGCTGCCGAGCCAATCTGAGACGAAGATCGAACGCGTTGATTCCCCTCTGGAGTGCGAGCTGACATGTCATGCACCCTGCACCGGTTCAATTGCTCTAGAGATCATTTCGTGATCAGAGTCAATAAATAGTCGAGACCAAATTTCAAGAGAAATTAGAGCGCGCAGTTGACGTGTATGGTTCTCTTTGCCAGCGAGATGGGCTTCGACCATTGCACGTACCGCCTGAATATTAAATAATTTTCGCGCTTCAAGACGTCCGTCCAGAAGTATGCTCCGACAATAGTCTGCCAATTCGTTTCGAAACCAATTTCCAATCGGCACTGTAAACATCTGTTTCTTTCTATAAGTCAATTCATTGCCGAGGAGTGGCGCAACCGCAGCTTTATAAATTGCCTTTGTCTCTCCCGAGGCCAGCTTCATATGCCCAGGAATTCGGAAGGCGAACTCTGCAAGTCGATAATCTAGGAAAGGAGACCTGACTTCCAAGGAGTTTGCCATAGCCATACGATCTGGCTTCACCAAATTGTTTCCTGGGAGCAATGCTGCGGTATCACCAAATAATACTTTATTTATCGGGTCTTGATGTGAAACACGATTCATCTCGTGTGTTAGAGCACGATACGGATTTGAATCGTGAAACGCGTCCTTTAGTTCCCCTGCTAGCAATGTAGCGGCTTGATTCTCCATCAGAAGGCCAGAAAATCTGGCGTACTGCGAAACCCAGTTTTGCTCCAAGCTGTCAAGTGACTTGTCTTGAAAGAAATTCAGATATTTTTCATAGCCGGCAAAGAGCTCATCTCCTCCGTCTCCAGTCAGTACCATTTTCACATCTTTCGACGCCATGGCAGAAACTTGATCGGTAGGAATAAACGAAACGTCGCCGTGAGGTTGATCGCAATGCCAGATAAATCTGGGCCAAAGATGAGTCGTGTCGGGCACCATCGATTTTGCCTGATGCAAGGTGCCAAATCGACGAGATGCCATATGAGCAAATCGGGTCTCATCGTAAGCTGGATCATCAAACCCAATCGAGAAGCTCCGGACAGCCTCTGTTTGGTATAGGCTCATGAATGCAACTACAGAACTGCTATCTAATCCCCCAGAAAGAAATGCGCCGAAGGGAGCGTCGGAGCGAAGTCTGATTCTTGTTGCGTCGTCCAAGTAACTTATAATGCCGGCCTTGGCTTCAGCCTCTGTCATTTGGAGGTCAGGTGATATATCCGCTAGATCCCAGTACCGGGTGAGAGTGATACTGCCTGACGCATTAATTTCAGCTACATGGCCAGGGGGGAGATGATGAATGCCTTGAAAGGCAGTATAAGGCTGCGGGATATAGTTTAATGCAAAATATTGCGCTATTGCGTCATGATCGACTTGAACTGGATACCCCGTTGCCAGGATGGCCTTCAATTCAGACGCGAACCATAAGGGTTGCTGAGCAGTCGGCTGAGTAATGTAGAGTGGCTTAACCCCTAACCGGTCTCTATATAGGCGGAGGGTTCTGGAGGTTGCATCATAGATTGCAATGGCAAACATACCATTCAATTTTTCAACAAAGCGGGGCCCCCAGGTTTCGTACGCCCTCAAAATCACTTCGGTATCGCCAGCCGTCGCAAAACGGGCGCCGTGACGACGAAGTTCCTCTCTTAACTCTATGTAATTATAGATTTCGCCGTTTTGTACTACTACGATGCTTTTATCGTTAGAAAAAATAGGCTGGTTACTAGCAGAAGAAAGGTCAACAATGGATAGCCTGCAGTTGCCAAGGGCGCAGGTTGAGTCGCTAAAATGGCCTTTTGCATCAGGACCTCGGTGGCTTATGGAATGTGCCATTGCATCCAATTTGGAAATGGATACTTCGCCCGTTCCGAAAGTGAAGGCTCCAAAAATACCGCACATTATTCAGTTTCCTTCGCAAAATTTTGGATGGCTGTAATCACTCTTTTTTGATCGTCCCAGGTCATATTGCTACCCGATGGGAGGCAGAGCGATTGAAGAAAAAGACGCGAAGATACGATGTCAGTTTCTGAATGAGTTTCTAATGCATAGTCGCTACATAGGGGTTGCATATGCATTGGCTTCCACGCAGGTCTGCTTTCGATGCCATGCGCGCGCAAGTAGCGCATCAATTGATACACGTGCTTATGGACTATATTAGGGTCTAATGTGATAACTGTAAGCCAACGGTTCCCTACTGAGTTTGTAGGATCCGCTTGAAAACTTATGCCAGATGTATTGGACAGCGCATCTCTATATCGTTGGAAGATTAATCGACGCTTATTTACGCGATCTGCCAGCAGCTCTAATTGTCCGAGGCCTATTCCAGCCAGAACGTTTGACATTCGGTAGTTGTAGGCAACTTCCGAATGCTGATAGTGCTCTGCCGTCTCTCTTCCTTGTGTGGATAATTTTCTCGCGTATTGAATGAGATCTACGCTATCGGATACTAAGGCCCCACCACCAGACGTGGTTATTATCTTGTTGCCATTGAACGAGTACGCTGCTAGCAAGCCGTGTGAACCGCTCGGTGCGCCTTGACATGTGGCGCCGAGACTTTCTGCTGCGTCCTCTATAAGAGGAATTTTGTATTGGTTTGAGATAGCCAATAGACTGGCCATGTCGGCAGATTGTCCATAAAGGTGAACAACAATTATGGCTTTGGGCAAAGTTCCGTCCCTCGAGTCTTTTTCCAAACGCCTTGCCAACGCCACGGGAGACATATTCCAGGTTGTCGGTTCACTATCTATCAAAACGGGCACCGCCCGTTCGTAGAGGATCGGCTGCAAGGATGCCGCAAATGTCAGATCTGAGACATAGACGCGATCATTAGGGCTAATGCCGATAACTCGCAGAGCTAAATGAAGTGCAGCGGTTCCTGAGGACAGCGCGAGGGCCGCATTACGGCCAGAGACTTGAGCTAAGGCGCGTTCAAATGCTTCTAAGTTGGGACCCGCGGGGGCGATCCAATTGTCGTCGAACGCCTGTTGTACATACCCAATTTCTGCTAGGCCAATATGTGGTGGAGATAAGAGCAGATTAGGCTGATATTTCTCTCTGCTTACCAGATCTATCGGTCGACAGTTATCGTCAATCATAACAATCGCATTGACGTCAGGATGTGCATTAAATAGATCCTGGAGCGCTGCATCCGTTGCGGGCTGGCGAATCGTTAGCGGAGGGCGCTTTGGGAGTGAACTTATGAGCGTCGCCATTGTGCCTTGGCTCAAGAGCGCTCTTCGTATGTCGCCGTCGGAAACTGTTCTGGTGAGTTTTCCGCTCGCATCAACAGCAAGACATAGTTTGATCGCCGCGGCATTCAGGGTAGAAAGTGCGTCCCGAATAGTTGCATTAGGGCCAATAATTTGCTTTTCTAGCGTCATTTTTTACATCCTATTAGCAGGCGCATTTTCAGAGAGAATCGCTCGAACTTCTCTGCTGTGTGTCAAAATGGGCCGTGGCGCCTTATTGCGAATGGCCATTCCTAATTGCAGACCGAAGAAAAGGAAAATAACGTATGTAATTCGGCTGTCTGTGATTACTGTTTCGATCTGCATCAATGCAAAGAGAAGAACGATTTGGAATTTCAGTCCTTGATCTCTTAGAATGGTGCTCTGCCTAAAAAGCGAATATATTGCTCCGATAAAGCAGAGCAATGCGAGTAATCCATAACTTCCGAGGATGTGGAAAAAAGCATTATGTGCATGATCGACTTCGAGACGAGCGGCGACAAAAGAGGGAAGGGAGTGATTAAGCGTGTTGATAAACTGAGTTTGTCCCGCCGCTATGAAATCTATTCCGTGGGAGGCGAAATAATTAAGTACGGTCGAGTAGAGCGCAAGACGTACTTGATCAGACCAGTTACCGAAAAGCTCTACGCTTGTAGCCCAAAAGTATGCAATGATGGAAATGGCCAATAATGCAAGTATTTTGGAGGCAGAGAGAGATATTGGCTGGCTAAGGAGCAAAAGGGGGAGAAGCAGTAGCAGTGTTCGAGAATCAACCGCCATAGAAAATGCAAACAACAGGCCCATCATTAAAAATCGGAAAAAAAGCTTCTTGTTCTCGACCACTATCAGAGATAAGAAGTAAAGAATGATCGCTGATCCGTTATTATCTGGTGGATAGAGAAGCCCTCTGCTTGCTTCTGAATCCTCCCCTCCCGCCAAGAGGTACCAGCTTGCTACAAGCAACATCAAAAGAAGCGCCAAGCGTTGTATATTTTGAAAGTCTGTTCTAATTCTGGTCCCAGCTAGTAAGCAGCAACCCATTAAAAAGAATTTTGTACTCTCAATGACTTCGCCCTGGGTTGAGGATAAATATGCAGCTATTGCAGAGAATAACGACGTCAGAGTAAGGAGGATAAAAGGCGGGGCTATTTCACGATATACCGACGCTCTTAACCCGAAAATTACTGGTGACGTAGCAGATACGGCCGCCGCTATCGGCGGCGGAGCAAATAGCATCAAGAAGGGGACGACATAGTGCCGGAGCCAAAGTCTAGTTTTCCGCTTGTACCCTAGTCTATGATTCATTTGTATCCAAGCTCCGCGGACTCAGTTGTTGCAGTGATAGTTTTCGTTTTTAATTGAGAAAACCATAAAGATTAATTAGGTCATCAGCCATCTTTTCTTGGGTGAAGCAAGCCAAGGATTTTGTTGCGCCTTTCCAGCCCATCTTTAATCGCATATCTCGGTCAATTGCCAGTTCCCTCATTTTTCTTGCTACGGCTTGGCTATCTAGTCTATTGACGAGATAGCCGGTTTGTTGATCATCTACTACTTCGGGTATTCCCCCGACATCTGCCGCTATGATAGGAAGGCCTCTTCCCGCAGCTTCTGCGAGGACAATGCCGAAGGTTTCCATTTCTGGTAAGTGGATAAAAACATGCGCTGCGTCCAGTTGACGAAACACTTCGCTTGTCGCACCAGTTAGCTGGAAAGATGATTCTAATCCGAGGGAGGCAATGTACGCAGATATATCATTTTTCTTTGGGCCATCTCCCACGAAGATCACTCTAATTGGTGGAGCTTGATCGAGTTCGTAGTACGCGCGCACTGCGTCCACAACTTCCTTGTGTCCTTTTTGGCCGGTAAACATGGCTACACTTACAAAAGTTATTGGTGTAATTTGATCGCGTTGTCCTGTCAGCCTATCAAAATCCGTCTTTGACTTTAGAAGAAAATTTGCGTCGAGAGTAGAATTGTAGACGACACGTATTTTTGATGCATCTACTCCGTAGGAAATGAGCTTGGTTTTTACTGATTGCGAGACTGCAACTAGTTCAAATGGTACGTGTTTTAAGAAGAATTCTTTGCCATTTCCTAGGACGGTGTTGAATATCTTCGCCCTGGTGATTTTTGCAGCAGGATATGCCGCGACTCCGGCGTGAGCGTTAAATGTGTGGATGATAGAGAATTTTTCTCGACTACAGAGCAACGCGAGTTTGAATGCAACGATGGCTGTTGAAAATGCAGAACGGTGTTCTATCGACAATTCTGGAATATGTACATGTTTAAACCCTTGCTGATCTAGCATTGAGATCAATTCACCTCCGCTTGAGGCAAAGACAACATCAATCCCTCGAGAGCGAAGAGAATGAGCACTGGAGAGCATTAGACGTGCTGGACCTGCAAGCTTAAGGTCAGAGCGAACAAAGAGTATTTTTCTTTTCATATTTGTTTGGTGTACGAATATTTACGTAGCGCTACCAAAGATGTAAGTGCGCCCACCACTGCGCTGACGCTGATCGTTGCTAGGATAAGAAGCGCGCTTCGGAAATACAAGCTGATGGCGAGCCCACCAGTTGTGGCTATGAGAATGCTAAATGCTATAGCCTCAATTTTTCGCTGTTGGCCTATCGTCGCGAATGTACGTTGTGTCATCTCTATGATAGGAATAAATACAACCACAGGAAGGAGCGGGATGCTATAGGGTAGCACTTTAAGGATTTCAAATTTTTGGCCATTCAGAATTTTCGAGCTAAATTCAGGGAAGCCCTTGTTGAATAATAAAAGTGCGGCAATTGAAATAGCTAAAGCCGCATTGTTGCGGCTTAGCTTTGCTATTTTTTGAACTGCTCCCCTTCCTTCTGCTGAGATGATTTGGGAAAAGAAACGTGACCCAAAAACAAACCAAACAGACGTGAGGACTAGGAGTGGAATTTTAAGCCCGTAACTGACCAATGAGGCTTCTCCCTCATCCAATTGATTAGCGGCGAGCACCGCCGCTAATAGGCAAAGATTCATTGAGAGCATTGCCGCACCTCCGGCTAGAGTATTTCTTAGGTCAGTAGAGAAGATTGACCGCCTACTTTTCGCCAGCCGCACGATGTCTTTATTCGGCCATATTGGAACTGCGATGCGCGCAAAAATTATCGTTCGAAGAGCAAATGAAATAACGAGCCCAACAGCATAGGACGTGATGTCTAAGTTGAATAGCAGAAGCGACGCAATAAGCGGTAGTGTTATTATGATATTTCCCGAAATGACGGGCGTTTGCTGATTGCGACTCAAGAATATTGCAACTTGGTATTCTGCGATTATTGAGAAGAATACGGTTGCCGGGACGATTGCGGCAATTGCGAGTTGTTCGCCACTCTTCGCTTCATCGGGAACGGCAATTACATATACAAAACTTATTACCCACGCAACGGTGGTAAAGATAAACCCTGTTTTAATGCCGTCGAGCATTGCATATGTGGAAAATTCGCTTTGTTCTATTTTTCTTGATAACGGAGTTAAATTGGTGACAACGCATATCCCGACGGCGCTTGCAAGCAAACTGCAAATGCCGTAAATAACAACAAATGTGTCAAGAGAGGAAGATATCCCGACGTGCTCTAGAAGCGCAATTTCTCTGATTAGCCCCGCTATTTTCGAAACTATTGTGATTAATAGTAGAAAATAGGTCAATTTAAAAAATCGTTTCATCTAGGGCCGTCAAAAAATCGTCGTACAAGGTGCAGCATTTGGCTTCGTGAAAAGGCGACTTTGATGTTAGGCCATTGGGGCGTAATTGGGCCGGTTGGGGTTAGATGCAGAGTCCGAGGGTATTGAGAAATACTTAATTGCTGTAGATTAAGTATTTTTGGCCGAAAACGGAGCGGGCAAGCTACATACTTGCAATCGCGAGGAAGATCAGAACGAAGAGGGGAGCTAGGCCGATCTGTCTTGAGACGCATGCTTATGCCCAGGTCGCATGTGTGGTTCGCGAGATTAGGCGGCGTGTCCCACAGCTGTTTCGCGTTCAGTCTTCCAGTTTTGAGCGGTAGATACTAATCCTTCTCCTTTCGCCAGGATTGGGGATTCCACCGTCTTGGGGAGCGAGCGGGCGGAAAGGAGAGAGTACGGAGTATATTCTGGGACGAGTCGCTGCAGAGCTATGCGAATGTCCAAGCTGGACCCATTCGTGCACGCAATACGAAGTTGTTCTAGCATTGGCTCAAGTTGATCTAGAGTCAAATAATGCTCGCGTGAGCAAAGAATGCGCGGATGTTCGCTTGGAATGGTGTCGCCGCCGATTAGTAGCTCTTCGTAAAGTTTTTCCCCAGGACGTAATCCCACGACCTGAATCTCGATGTCGCCATTCGGATTGTCTGTGTCTTTCACAGCTAAACCCGACATTTCAACCATGGTCCGTGCTAGATCAATAATTCTTACTGGATCGCCCATGTCAAGTACAAAGACTTCACCACCTTGGGCCATGGCCCCAGCCTGAATCACAAGCTGGGCCGCTTCCGGAATAAGCATGAAATAGCGTGTAACATCCTCGTGGGTAACTGTAATTGGGCCGCCGCGCTGGATTTGATTGCGAAATAATGGGACAACCGAGCCGGAAGAGCCTAGTACATTACCAAAGCGAACCATGCTAAAAGTGGTTCGATTATTGGGGCGTAGAGAAAAGGCTTGAAAAATTAGTTCAGCGCAGCGTTTGGTCGCGCCCATTACATTGGGAGGGCGAACAGCCTTGTCCGTAGAAATCAGCACGCACGTTTCAATATTATTTTGAGCGGCAGTGAGGGCAACTGCCCAAGTCCCCAGAACGTTATTGCGTATGCCCGCTGCCATATTGTTTTCTACGAGCGGTACGTGCTTATAGGCTGCTGCATGGTATATTGTATTGACCTGATGTTCACGGACGATCTGACTTAGTTGTGAAATGTCGCATACGCTACCCATATACGCATAGAGTTCGATGTCGGGAAATCGCTCTTTTAATTCATGTTCGATTGCATAAAGAGCGTATTCTGAATGATCAAGTAGAATAAGCTGGCTGGGTTGTTGCGATTCGATTTGTCTGCACAGCTCACTACCTATTGAGCCTCCCGCTCCTGTAACAAGTACAGATTTTCCCGTAACGCACTTAGAAAATAGGTCGCTTCTTGGGGGGACTGGCTTACGGCCCAAAAGATCTTCGACTTGAACCTCTCGAATTGCGCTTTCTAGTATCTTGCCTTCGACCATCTCCGCCATAGTGGGCAGAGTACGCACAGGAATGCTGAGATGAGAGAGTCGATTGACAATGGTTCGCCGTCGCTGTGGAGAAGCGGACGGGATTGCTAGAACAATCTGCTGAATCTCGTGCTTATGTAGGACTTCGTCTAAACGACTAAGCGGATACACGCGGAGGCCGGCTACATGTTTGTTAGCCAGACGGGTATCATCGTCGAAGAAACAAATCGGCGCGTACGCGTGGCTGGTACGCATGGCGTTAACCAGTTGAAAACCAGCCTCGCCCGCTCCATAGACAGCGACTCTCGGCGCTTTGAGGTGTTTGCGCAAGGGCGTACGCAGGAGGTTGCGTGCCCCAAACCTAGAAATGACGACGTAAGAAAAGGCAATAAACCAATAGATTAACAAGGAACTGCGCGGCGGTGTGGGAAGGTCAAATAGTAGGCAGCCCGCATACGTCCCGATTGCTATGATAGCAAGCCCGATTCCTGTAGATCGGAGCATGGATATATCCATGTATCGAACGACTGTTCGATAAAGGCCGCAAAAATAAAAAACCGGAATGGCGGCTAGCGCCATAATTACGGGTGCGCTAATTCCGTACTTTTGAAGGATTATTGCATCGCCTAGGCGGAGATAAAAAGCTGCAATTAAGCTGGCTGGGAGCGCGATAGCGTCAGCGATGACCATAACCGCGATTTTTTGCGGTCTGGAAAAAGAAAGTAAGATATTGCGGAGCTTGGTCAACATAAAGTACCTTGTACCAATCTAGTTGCGGTAACGAGCTACTACGTAAGAGGCAACTTGCCTAGCTGAGCTCATTGTCCATCGACTTGTGATTGGCAAAGCGGTTGGCACCCGGTAGAGCATCGGCAGTCTATGCTAAACAGGCCGAATTGCGTCAATCCCTCGAACACGGGATTGCGAGAGGTCAGGATCTCGCTTTTGGGGAGGCCACGGAGAGTCTGGAAGGTTAGCATGTCGTGCCTCTTTATTGCTCGCCGCGAGGTAATCCGTTGCATCTGTTTGTACCTGGACGACATGTTAGCCCGAAGCGTGGGAAATACAAAAAAAAGCGACCATTGTAAGAAGCTTGTATATATCTTCGAGTGAGTTCTTATTCTAAAGTTGAGACGTCTGCTCTAGTGACTCGTGGAGTGGGGCTACTCAACTATCGGTGAATAACGGACTATCAGAGGTGCACAAGACGACATCGTGAGGTGGAGGATTTAGGCCAGGCTGGTGGCCAGCCGGTCCACGCACCGGACCGCCAGCATTTCCTCATCGGCTTCCACCATCAGGCGGAGCTTGGGCTCGGTGCCCGAGGGACGGATCAGGACCCGGCCGCGGCCTTGCAGCGTGGCGGAAACTTCCCGGTAGGCCGCGGCCAGGCCGGGGTGGGATTCCCACTCCAGGTCGGGTTGCAGCTTCACGTTCACCAGCTTCTGCGGCAGCAGGTGCAGTTCCGAGGTCAGGGCCGGCAGGCCCTTGCCGCTACGGCGCATGGCGGCCATGACCTGGAGCGCGGCGATGACGCCGTCGCCGGTGGAGTGGCGGTCCAGGCACAGGATGTGGCCGGAGCTTTCGCCGCCGAACAGCCAGCCCTTGTCCTGCAGGGCTTGCATCACGTTCTTGTCGCCAACGGGGGTGCGCACGAACGGGACGTCCAGTTCGGCCATGCGGCGCTCGAAGGCGTAGTTGGTCATGACGGTGCCCGCCACGCCGGCCACCGGGCCCTGGGTCATGCGGTCGCGCACGATCACGTACAGCAGCTCGTCGCCGTTGTACATGCGGCCGCTGGCATCGACCATTTGCAGCCGGTCGGCGTCGCCGTCCAGGGCCACGCCCAGGTCGGCGCGGTGTTCCTTGACCTTCTCGGCCAGGGTTTCCGGATGGGTGGCGCCCACTTTTTCATTGATGTTGAAGCCGTTGGGCTCGCAACCGATGGGGATGACGGTGGCGCCCAGTTCCCGGAAGACGTTGGGCGCGATGTGGTAGGCGGCGCCGTGGGCCGCGTCGACCACGATCCGCAGGCCGTTCAGGTCCATGTCCGGGGGGAAGCTGGCCTTGCAGAATTCGATGTAGCGGCCGGCGGCGTCGTCCAGGCGCTTGACCCGGCCCAGTCCTTCGGAGGGCGTGCAGCCCATGGGCTGGTTCAGCGCCGCTTCGATGGCTTCTTCGGTCCGGTCGGGGAATTTGCTGCCCTGGGCCGAGAAGAACTTGATGCCGTTGTCGTCGAAGGGGTTGTGCGAGGCGCTGATGACGATGCCGGCGGACAGGCGCAGGGCGCGGGTCAGGTAGGCGACCGCCGGGGTGGGGATGGGGCCGGCCAGGACGACGTCCACGCCGGCGGCGGAAAGCCCGGCTTCCAGCGCGGATTCGAGCATGTATCCGGAAATGCGGGTGTCCTTGCCGATCAGGACGGACGGGCGGTGCCCGCGCGGGGCTTGGGCCAGGAGGACCTGGCCGGCGGCATGGCCCAGGCGCAGGGCGAGGGCGGGGTTGATGACCGCTCCGCCCACTTTGCCCCGGATGCCGTCGGTGCCGAAATATTTAACCTGTGTTGCAGCCATGATTTCTTCCGTGCGTTCTTATTGCCTCATGCTTCTTTGCTTGTCTGACGAGGAAAGCGACGCCTGGCGTTCCTTTTTATCGGAGCACCGGTAGAGACAGGCCGCCATGATTCCCCACTACGGCTTTTATGGAAATCTGCCGTTTAGCCAACGCAAGCCACACGGACGACAGCATAGGCGGGGAAGTATGACACTCTACTTCCGCTATGTAACAAAATACGGGAGATGGTCCCTAGAATGGGGTAATGCCCGGGGGGCCGCGCACCGGGCCCCCTGGGATGACAGCGCTTACAATTTGTTACGCTGTTTAACTAATGTTCGGAGATTTGCGGTCTTTGCCCATCTGGGAAAGTCCCCGCGCTGGCGTCATTCCCTGGACCGGTGCAGGACGAGCCACCTGGGCGTGCGAAAGCGCACGATGGCTGTATACAGCCAAGTATAGACAGCGATGAACACAACGAGAAATAGCATTAACGCGAGTCCCCGGTCCCAGAACACGGTGGCCGGGACGATGGCGACCAGGCTGAGCGCCCACAAATAAGGGGACGTGACGGCGTTGCGCTGGGTCAGCAACTGCGCGTTGCGGGTGCCGATGGCCCAGCGGATGACCCGTTTGTAGATCAGCATGTGCAGGTGCACCCCGTCCGGCAGGCTGGGCGACATGCCGCGCAGATATTTCTTTCGATATATGGAAAATAGCGTCTCGAAGATGGGGTAGATGAACAGCAGCGCGGGATACCAGGCCGAGACCGCGGGATTGCGGACCACCAGCAGGATGCCCAGTTCGGCCAGCATGAAACCCAGGAAATAGGCGCCTCCGTCGCCCAGGAAAATCAGGCCGTAGGGATAATTCCAGACCAGGAACCCCAGGATGGCGCCGATCATGAGCAGCGAGCCGGCCAGGATGAGGGGATCGTTGACCTTGAAGGCCACGTATCCCAGCGAGGCGAACATGGCGAGCGCCGCGGCGGCGGCCAGTCCGTTGAAGCCGTCGATGATGTTGACGGCATTCACCATCGCGCCCACGCAGACGATGGCGGCCAGGCCGCCCACCGCCGGGATGGCCAGCCAGGCGTCGGCCAGGGGGATGTCGATGCGGGTGATGGTGGCCTGCAGCAAGACGGCCGCCAGCGCGGCCCCGGCGAACGCGCACAGCAGGCGGAGCGTCGGGCTGATGCGCTTGGTGAAGTCTTCCGCCAGCCCGATCCCGAAGACCACGGCCGAGCACAGCAACAGCAGGGCGAGGTCGATGGCCAGGGGGAAGTCACGCGAGGTCAGGGCGGCGACCGCCACCGTACAGCCGGTCACGATGCCCAGGCCGCCTATACGCGGTACCGGCCGGACGTGGAATTTCTGGACGCCGTCCAGGTCATGGTCCGCCGCGGCGCTGTCGCGGTTGGCGAAGCGCACGATGAACATGGTCACGAGTAGGGAAACAATGAAACTGATCGTCAGATTGAGCATGCACGCTTGCCGCAGGTAGGCGCCGGTCCGTTGCCGGCGCAAAGGATTGTTTAGCCTGTTATTTGTATATCCGGCGACCGGGTCGTGTCACGCAATTCCAGGTGTCATGCGGTATCGCATAATTGTCGCGCCGTTACGCAGGGTTACGTCATACAAGAAAACAGGGTTTTCGTACCTTAACTTCATCTATAGTCCCGGTGAACTTTCCGGGGTTTGCACCGGACTATATCGCCTGGAAAGGCGGTGCATGGACACCTAAATTGGTTAGTGAGTGCTGATTGCGCGTTTTGCCCATGGTTGGCGGGCGCATCGCACCGCTGCGACTCATCGAACGAATCTGAACCAGGAGCATCCCGTGGGGACCAACGTCTCATCTTCACCCGCCGACATCGCCGCTTCCGCCTTCAAGGCCTATGACATCCGCGGCGTGGTCCCGTCCCCGCTCAGTCCGGAGTTCGCGCGTCGCCTGGGCGCGGCGCTGGCGCTGGAAGCGCAGCGGGCCGGCGTGCGGCAGGTGGTGGTCGGCCGCGACGGGCGCCTGAGCGGACCGGATCTGTCGCGGGCCTTGCAGGCCGGGCTGATGGCCGGCGGCATCGACGTGCTGGACGTGGGCATGGTGCCGACGCCGCTGGTCTATTACGCGGCCAACGTCAGCGGCACCGGGTCGGGCGTGGCGATTACCGGCAGCCACAACCCGCCGCAGTACAACGGGTTCAAGATGATGCTGGGCGGCACGACGCTGTACGGCGATGCCATTACCGCGCTGCGCGAGCCCATGGTGCAGAATGCCGGCGGCGACGCCGCTACGCCGGGTTCCCGCAAGGAATGGGACGCGGTGCCGGAATACCTGCAGCGCATCGTGGGCGACGTGAAGCTGGCCCGCAAGATGAAGATCGCGGTGGACGCGGGCAACGGCGTGGCCGGTCCGGTGGCGGTGCAGTTGTTCAAGGCGCTAGGTTGCGAGGTGGTGGAGCTGTACTGCGACGTGGACGGTACCTTCCCCAATCACCACCCGGACCCGGCCGATCCGCACAACCTGGAAGACCTGGTCCGCTGCCTGGCCGAGACCGATTGCGAGATCGGCCTGGCCTTCGACGGCGATGGCGACCGCCTGGGCGTGGTGACGAAGTCGGGGCAGATCATCTGGCCCGACCGGCAGTTGATCCTGTTCGCGCGCGACGTGCTGTCGCGCAATCCCGGCGCCGAGATCATCTATGACGTGAAGTGCAGCCGCTACGTGGCGCAGGAAGTGAAGGCCGCGGGCGGCAAGCCGCTGATGTGGAAGACCGGGCATTCGCTGGTCAAGGCCAAGCTCAAGGAAACCGGCGCGCCGCTGGCGGGCGAGATGAGCGGGCATATCTTCTTCAAGGAGCGCTGGTACGGTTTCGATGACGGCCTGTATACCGGCGCGCGGTTGTTGGAGATCGTGTCCCGCTCGGACAATCCGTCGGCCGTGCTGGAAGCCTTGCCGCAGGCCAAGTCCACGCCCGAACTGAAGATGGAGACCGCCGAGGGCGAGCAGTTCGAGGTGGTCAAGCGCCTGCAGCAGCAGGGGCAGTTCACCGGCGCGCGCGAGGTCATCACCATCGACGGCGTGCGGGTGGAATACGCGGATGGCTTCGGGCTGGCCCGTCCTTCGAACACGACGCCCGTGGTGGTGCTGCGTTTCGAGGCGGATGACGATACCGCGCTGGCCCGCATCCAGCAGGATTTCCGTACGCAGTTGCTGCGCGTCGCCCCCGACGCCAAGCTGCCGTTCTAAGGAGGGAGGCCATGCAGGAAGGGGCTCCCGCCGATCTGGCGTCCGTTGCGCCGTTGGCCGAGACGGCCGAATGGCGCGCCTTCGTCGAGGCCGCCCATCGGGCGGATCGCCGGGCGGGCACGCTGCGGGTGGTGGAGGCGGCCGGTCTGTCGGTGGACCTGAGCACCCAGGCGCAGTCCGACGAACTGGCGGCGGCCGGCGCAGCGCTGCTGGCCGCCCGCGACTTCGAGGCTGCGCGCGCGCGGCTGCTGGAAGGCGGCATCGCCAATTGCACGGAAAATCGCGCGGCCTGGCACACCGCGCTGCGGGCGGAAGAGCCGCCCGGGCGCGTGGCGGGCCGGGTGCTGGCCGAGCGCGACCGCGTGCGCGCCTTCGTGCGCCACGTGGACGCGGAAGGGCGCTTTGACAGCGTGGTGCACATCGGCATCGGCGGCAGCGACTGGGGGCCCAAGCTGGTGGTGGCCGCGCTGGGCTATGCGGGTACCCGCCGGCAGATGCGCTTCGTGTCCAATATCGACGGCCACGCCATCGAGGCCGGCCTGATCGGGCTCGACCCCCGGCGCACGCTGGTGGTGGTGTCGTCCAAATCGTTCAATACGACCGAGACGCTGCGCAACGCCGATTGCGCGCTGCGCTGGCTACGCGAGTCCGGCATCGCCGATCCGTGGTCGCAGGTGGTGGCCGTGACGGCCAATCCCGACGCGGCCCGGGACATGGGCGTGGCGCCCGAGCGCATCTTCACTTTCTGGGACTGGGCGGGCGGCCGCTATTCGGTCTGGTCGGCCATCGGGCTGCCGATCGCGCTGGCCCTGGGCGCCGAGGCGCTCGATGGGCTGTTGCAGGGCGCGGCGGCCATGGACGCGCATTTCCTGAACGCGCCGCTGGCCGCCAATGCGCCGGTGCAGCTGGCGCTGGCGGGAGTGGCCAATCGCAACGTGTTCGGCTATGCCTCGCTGAACATCGCGCCCTACGATGCGCGGCTGGTTCATCTCGTGCCCTATCTGCAACAACTGGAAATGGAGTCGCTGGGCAAGTCGGTCGACCTCGAGGGCAGGCCCGTTACCGTGCCGACCGGGCCGGTGGTTTGGGGCATGCCGGGCACCGACGGCCAGCATACGTTCTTCCAATGGCTGCACCAGGGGCCGGAAGGCGCGCCGGTGGATTTCATCATCTGCCGCGAGGCGGATCACCCCTATCCGGAACACCACCGGTTGCTGGTGGCCAATTGCCTGGCCCAGCGCGAGGCGCTGCTGCGCGGCAAGTCCGCACCCGTACTCGAGGCCGAGCTGGCGTCCAAGGAAAGCGATCCCGCGCGCGCGGCCTGGCTGGCGCGCCACAAGGCGCATCCCGGTGGCCGGCCCTCCACCCTGATCGTGCTGCCGCGCCTGAGCGGGCATGCGCTGGGCGCGCTGCTGGCGCTGTACGAGCACAAGGTGTTCGTGCAGGGGCTGGTGTGGGGCATCAACCCCTACGACCAGTGGGGCGTCGAGTACGGCAAGGTCCTGGCCACGGGTATTGCCCGGGAACTGGCCGGCAAGGGAACGGCGGACGGGCATGACGCGTCGACGGCGTATTGGGTGGCGCAGTGGGGCAATGGGGGGATGTAGGCAAGGTGCTCGCGGAGGCTCGCCCGGTATGACTCGTGACCAGCAACGCTGGTCGACTATCTCACGCATATCGTAGAAGCCATCGAACGATTTGCGGCGACGCATCCGGAATTGCCTCTGTCGTTCGCCTACCAGATGCGCGACGCTCAAGTTCGGGAGGCCTTGACCAGTATCCCTGGCCGGGGCATTGAAGGGATGGGGCCATGACCGCCCAGGTGGATCGGGTCCTTCCCTCCGGTTAAAATCCGCCCTTTCCACGCAGCCGGTTCCCGCCGGCTTTCGTCCGTGCCCCGTATTCTCCTCGTCAAGACCTCGTCCATGGGCGACATCGTCCATGCGCTGCCCGCCGTCTCCGATATCGTCCGCCACATGCCGGATGCGCAGGTCGATTGGGTGGCCGAAGAGGCATTCGCCGCCATCCCCGCCCTGCATCCGCGGCTGAACGCCGTCATTCCGGTGGCGCTGCGCCGTTGGCGCAAGACCTGGTGGTCGGCATCGGTAAGGGCCGAGCGGGCGGCCTTTCGCAAGCGGCTGCTCGAGCATCGGTATGACGCCGTGATCGACATGCAGGGGCTCTGGAAATCGGCGATGGTGGCGCGCATGGCGAACGGGCCGCTGCATGGCTGTGACCTGCGTTCGGCGCGCGATCCCTTCGCGTCCTTTTTTTATCAGCATCGCTACCGGGTGGTGTTCGAGCAGTCGGCAGTGGTGCGCATGCGGGAACTGGCCGCCTTTGCGCTGGGATACGAGCTGGCGGGTCCTCCGGATTTCGGCATCCGCGCCGAGCCGCCCGCGGGCTTGCCCGCGCGTTATGCCGCGATCATGCCGTCGGCCAGCCGGCCGACCAAGCTGTGGGCCGAGACGTCGTGGCGCATGGTGCTGGAGCGGCTGGCGGTGGCGGGGCATGCGCCGCTGGTGTTTGCGGGCACCGAAGACGAGGCGGCGCGGGCGCAGCGCCTGATCGCCGGCATTCCCGGAGCCCGGGCGCTGCCGCGCATGGGGCTGGCCGAGGTGGCCGGCGTGCTGGCGGGCGCATCGGTGGTGGTGGGGCTGGACAGCGGGCTGACACACCTGGCCGGGGCGCTGGGGCGGCCCACCATCGGCATCTACGCGGACTACGATCCGGCGCTGGCACCGGTGACGGGTTCGGCCTTCACGGCCAGCCTGGGTGGGCGGGGAACGCCGCCTTCGTGCGAGCAGGTACTGGCGGCCATCGGCCAGGCCCTGCCGGCCGAAGCGGCCGTACCGGGAGCGGCGCGTTGATGCGGGGCGCCGTGCTGCAGGCCCTGTATTCGTCGTTGTGGCGGCTGGCCACGCCCTTCCTGCTGTGGCGCATCTGGCGCCGCGCACGGCGCGAGCCGGTGTACGGCGTCCATCCGGCCCAGCGCTTCGGCTTCTACGGCAGTGGCCGGCATGCGCCGGCGCGCGGCGGTTTCCGCGCCGCGCCGGTCTGGGTGCATGCGGTCAGCCTGGGCGAGACGCGCGCGGCGCAGCCGCTGGTCCGGGCACTGCTGGACCGGGGCCTGCCGGTCTTGCTGACTCACATGACGGCCACCGGCCGCACCGAAGGCGCGCGCCTGTTCGAGCAGGACATCGTGCAGGGCAGGTTGCGCCAGGCCTGGCTGCCCTACGACATGCCGGGCGCCGTGCACCGCTTCTACCGGTATTTCGCGCCGCGCTGCGGCCTGCTGGTCGAGACCGAGGTCTGGCCCAACCTGGTGGCGGGCGCGCGGCGCTACGCGGTGCCGATCGCCCTGGTCAGCGCGCGGTTGTCGGCTTCCTCCGCGCGCAAGACCATGCGGGTGGCCAGCCTGGCGCGCCGCACCTATGGACGCCTGGACGCCGTGCTGGCCCAGACCCGGGCCGACGCCGAGCGGCTGCGGCAGGTGGGCGCGCGCGATCCGCAGGTGGTGGGCAACTTGAAGTTCGACCTGCAACTGCCCTACGACCTGATGCAGGCCGGCGCCGCGTGGCGCCAGCGCCTGGGGCGGCCGGTCATCGCCTGGGCCAGCACGCGCGAGGGCGAGGAAGAGGCCATCCTGGCGGCCATGCGCGACATGCCCCGTACGCAGGGTGGCCTGGCGCCGCTGGCCGTGCTGATTCCCCGGCATCCCCAGCGGTTCGACGAGGTGGCGGCCATGGTGCTGGCTGCGGGCCTGTCGATGCGGCGCCGTTCGACCATGTCCGGCATGCCGTTCGGTTCGGTCGACCAGGACACTGCCGTGCTGCTGGGCGATAGCCTGGGCGAGATGCCTTTCTATTACACCGCCGCCGACGTCGCCATCGTGGCGGGCAGCTTCGCGCCGCTGGGCGGGCAGAACCTGATCGAGGCCGCCGCCTGCGGCGTGCCGGTCATCGTCGGTCCGCATACCTTCAATTTCGCGCAGGCCTCGGAAGACGCGATCGAGGCCGGCGCCGCGCTGCGCGCGGACAGCGCCCAGGCGGCCTGGCGTCTCGCGCTGGAACTGATCGACGACGGCGACCGCCGCGCCGGCATGCGCGCCGCCGCGGGCCGGTTCAGCGCCACGCATACCGGCGCGACGCAGCGGGTGATGCGGGCGGTGGGGCCCTGGCTGGGGTGACGCCCATGGAGCTTCGCGTCGTGGCTTGTGTCAGGCCGCTACGGTGATTCCAGCCTGTTGGGCACGTCGAGCCGGACGAACGACGATTTCGACGTGTTGGTCCAGGGCTACCAACGCCTGCATCAGGCGCTCCAGAGAGATGTTCCGTAGCTTGTAGTTGCGGACCTGCGAGATCTTGGGCTGCGTCATGCCGGTGAGCTCGGCCGTTCGCGCCTGGGTGATATGAAGGTCATCGATCAGTCGATTGAGCTTCATTGCCAAAGACGCCTTGGCCGAAAGTTCCCCGGCGTCAGCGAAGCCAAGATCGAACAAGACATTGTCGGTGCCGCCTGATGGGGTTCCTGCATCCATGATCATTTCCTCGCATGTCAATGGCTCGCCTGTTCGCGTGCCAGCACGATTTTCCAGCGCTGGACGATCACGGCCACATCGGGTCTAGGCGTTGCAATGCCAGACACCGATTTTTTCTGAAACGCATGCAGCACATGAACGGCGTGTCGAAGGCGGATGGAGTAGACGACGCGGAAGGTGTCGGCACGATGATTTTCCTTCAGTTCGTATATCCCCGGGCCCAGCCCTTTCCACGGCCGGCATGACGCGGGCGTCAACCCTGATTGGACAACAAACAGCGCGATACCCATGTCTTTCTGTATGGGCAGCGGAAACTGCTTGAAGTCCTTTCTGGACGATCCTTCCCAATACAAGACTTTGCGTTTCTCTGTCATGAATTATATCTGTTCGGATATAAACAGGAAAATCCTGAAGAGGTGCCGTCGTACAAACACGGTCTTCAGGGCGCAAAGGTTATAGACAGGCCATCAGGGCAGGGGCTGGAAAACGTCTTCTTGTCCGATAGTGGAAGTGCCTATGAGCGGAGCTTAGGGCTCGCCTCTATGCTGCATCCCCGCCGCCGCCTCTTCCAGGCAAGCGATCATCAACTCCGCTCCGGGCGTCAGCCCCCGGTTCCGATTCCACAGCACACCGCGCGGCCGCATCAGGTGCGGGAAGCTGAGCGGCAGCACCGCCAGCGGTTCCGACGCGTCGGCCGCGACGGCGCCGGCCATGACGGCGATCGCGTCGGTGACGTGCAGGTAGGCGCGCGCCAGGTGCGTGGACAGGGTCTCGACGTAGTTGTTGGGCAGTGTCATGCCGTGTTCCTCCAGCGTGCGCTCCAGCGGCGCGCGCAGGATGCTGCCCGCCGGCGGCAGGATCCACGGGTAGGGTTGCAGGTCGGACCATTTCAGGCGCTTGCGGCGGGCCAGCGGGTGCTGGTGCCGCGTCATGAGCTGCACGGGGTCGTCCAGCAACTCCTTTTCCTCGAAGCCGTCGGCGGCGCTGCGCAGGGGAAGTCTGCCCACCACGAGGTCGACACGGCCCTGCCAGAGTTCGGGCAGCAGCGTCTGGGCGGTGCCTTCGGTGACCAGCACGTTGGTGTGGGGCGAGCGCTGCTTGAGGATGGCGATGGCCTGCGGAAGCAGCATGGAGGTGGCGGCGGGGAAGGCGCCGATGTGGATCTTGCCCACCGCGCCCGAGCTGAGCGAGTTGAGTTCGTCGCGCGCCTGGTGCAGTTCGGTCAGCAGGGTGCGGGCATGCCGCACCAGGCATTCGCCGTAGGCGGTGGGGCGCAGGCCCTGGGCGGTGCGGGTGAACAGCTCCAGGCCCAGGCCTTTTTCCAGTTCGGCCAGGGCCTTGGAGACCGCGGGCACGGTGACGTGCGAGCTTTCGGCCACCTGCTTGAGATTGCCGTGGTCGTACAGCGCGGTGATGAGTCGGAGGTGGCGTGCCTTCAAGTTGATCTGGAGATACCAGTCGATCTGCGTCATGCCGCCCCCCGGGTAAGGTCCGTTGCCGGTTGTTCAAGCGGGGGGATTTTACTCAACCGGCTCCGGTGTGCCGCATCAACCCAGCGCGCCGGTGACGTCGTCGAACAATTCGTCCACCGCGAACCGGCGGGGGATGATCTTCTGTTCGTACGACCACTCGATGGCCATCTCCAGGCCCTTGCGGTTGGCCTCCAGGCCCAGCGGCGGCAGGGTCTCGAGCGCGGCGGCGGGGGCCAGCGCGCGGCTTTCCTCGATCATGCGGTAGATCTCGCGCACGGCTTCGGGGTGCTGGCGCGTGACGTCCTGGTGGACGGCGAAGATGTGGTTGATGGGCACGACGCCTTCGCGCTGGTACCAGGCCTTGGCGGCCGCGATGGGTTCCGGGACCAGCGTCTGCACGCGCGGATCCTTGGGCATGTCGTTGCCCAGGATGGCGGCGGCTAGCTCGCCGCTCAGCATCATCCCGGGTATCGAGGCGCCCTTGGGCAGCATGTGGCAGTTGGGCGGGTCGCGGTACTCGGCCAGGTGGGATTCGTCCACGGTGTACCACTGGACCTTGTCGGGGTCGACGCCGTATTCGTGCTGCAGGATGCCGCGCACCCACAGGCCGGTGGTCTGCGCATAGGTGCGCACGCCCACTTTCTTGCCCTCGATGTCTTTGGGGGCGAGGTGGCCGAACTCTTTGTTGAAGCCTATGCAGTGGTGCTGGAAGCGGCCGACCATGGGGGCGGGCAGGATCACGAACGGCTTGCCGTAGGCCCTGGCCTGCAGGTAGGTGACGATGGCCAGTTCGCCGGCGTCGAAGGCGTTGTTGCGGATCATCGGCTTGAAGCCGTCGTGCGCGGTCTTGGGGCCGCAGAAGTCGAGCCGGACGATGTCCGAAGCGACGCGGCCGTCCTTCATGGCCGCGGCCACGGGAGAGTCGGCCAGGTTGGTCTTGAGCGTGACGGGCGCGGCGTGAGCGGTGGTCATGGGGTCAGTCCTTCAGCACGGGGTAGAGCTTCTGCGCGGTGCCGGCCATGATCCAGCGCTGGTCGGCGGCGGGCAGGAAGGCGATGTAGTCCTTGAATGCCTTGACGATGTCGGCCAGGCTGTCCTCGGCGGCGGGGAAGTTGGAGCCCCAGGCGATGCGGTCGGCGCCGAATTCCCGGACCACGCGGCCGAAGAAGGTCTCGGGCGTGGCCTGGCCGGAATACGCGGACTCGGTGTTGCGGCTGCTGAGCTTGAGGTAGAGGTTCTTGAAGCGGGCCAGGTCGAACAGGTGCTGGGCGCCGGCATAGGGCGGGCCGCTGCTGATGTCCGGCTTCATCATGTGGTCGACGATGGCCAGGGTCTGGGGGAAGGCGGTCAGCAGTTTCTCCAGGGCGGGGATGGCGGCCTTGGTGATCTGCACGCACACGGGAATGCCCAGGTCGCCCGCCAGGCCCCAGGCGGGGTGCAGGGCGGGGTCTTCCAGAGTCGGCGCCTGGCCCGGCATGGTGCTGCCCGTGGTGAAGATGCGCAGGCCGGCCAGGCCGCGTTCGGTCCAGTAGCGGATCTTCCGGGTGGCGTCGGGGGCCAGCATGTCGACCGAGTAGACGCCGGCGAATCGCTTGGGCTGCGTGGCGATGGAGTCGGCCACGTAAGAGTTGTCGAAGCCGTAGGTGGTCGAGGAATGGACGATGGCGGCCTTGTCGATGCCGACGGCATCCATGGCGGCGACGTATTGTTCGAAGGTGACCGGCCGGGTGGCGGACCAGCCCGAGCGTTCGCCGCCCAGCGGGTTGAGCGGGTAGCGGGCGGTGTCGGGCGAGATGATGTGCGGGTGGATGTCGATCAGGCGTGTGGTCATGGCGGTGTCGCGGAAATGATGGGTATCGGAGGGGGCGGGTCAGGCGCCGACGTCGATGAACATGTCGTCGACGGCGTAGCGCTTCTTGAGCAGGCCTTGCTGGTGGCAGTAATGCATCATGGCTTCGATGGACGGCCGGTTGGCCTCGATGCCGTAGGGCAGGGGGTCGCCCACGATGCGGCCCATGGCGCGGTAGTGCTCGTCCTTGTCCGACACCGATTCGCCGGCGGCGAGCTGGCGCAGGTAGATGTTCTTCGAGGCCAGGAAGGCGTCGTACAGGGCCTTGCCCACCCACGGGTGCCGGGCCAGCACCTCGTCCTTGACGGTGATCAGGCCGTGCACGGGGTAGATGCCGGTCTTGCGGTACCACTCGGCTTCGAGCCGCTCGGCGTCGGGGAACATTTCGAGGTATTCGGGCGGCTTGATGCGGCCGCCCGCTTGCCAGCCGTCGGCCGGCGCGCCGGCGCGGCCGATGCCTGCGTTGTCGGTGAAGGCCGCGGACAGGTAGCCGCTGGCCATCAGGTCCACCAGCGACTTGCCGTCCTTGGCCTGTTCGACGTTGGGCGGCAACTGCAGCGAGGAGACGTGTTCCTCGTCGTCCACCACCCAGGTGATGCGATCGTTGTCGACGCCGTAGTCGTTGGTCAGGATGCCGCGCGTCCAGATGCCGGTGGTGACCGAGTAGGCGCGCACGCCCGCGCGCTTGCCTTCGAGGTCGCGCGGTTCGCGGATACCGGCGTCGTCGCGGTAGACCAGGCCGGCATGGTGGAAGCGACGGAAGATGAAGACGGGCAGCGCCTTGAATGGGGCGCCGGCCTCGCGGGCGATCATGTAAGTGGCGGGAGCCATTTCGCAGACGTCGAACTCGACGTCGCGCACCATGCGCCGGAAGGCCGCGATGATGGGCTTGATCTCGACGAAGTCCGGCTGGACGCCTTCGATGGGCACGTCGCCGCGCTTGAGCGCCGCGGTGTGGCCGTAGGTGGCGATGGCGATCTTCAGGGGCAGGGGTTGCTTGGATGTCATGGCTGCTTGGTCGGAGGGAAGGCGGGAATGGTGTAGAGGGTCAGGCGTCAAGCTTGTCCAGGTCCTCTGCGCTGTAGACGTAAAGGAGACCGGCGGCTTCCAGGCCCTGGCGCATGTTGGCCACGTCCAGCGACAGCTCGCCCGCCAGGTAGCGCTTGCGTGACTTTTCTTCCTTGGCGGTACGCTGGCGCGCCAGCTCCAGCGTGCGGGCGATCTCCAGGCGCGGCACGACCACCACGCCGTCGTCGTCCGCCACGATGGCGTCGCCCGGGTTCACGTTCATGCCGGCGCACACCACCGGCAGGTTGACGTGGCCCAGCGTGGCCTTGACCGTGCCGCGCGCCGAGATGGCGCGCGACCAGACGGGAAAGCGCATCTCGGTCAGCGTGCGCACGTCGCGGCAGCCGGCGTCGATGACCACGCCCTGGACGCCGCGCGTCTTGAGCGAGGTGCAGATCAGGTCGCCGATCATGCCGTCGGTGTTCTCGCACATGACGCCGACCACCAGGATGTCGCCGGGCCGGCATTGTTCGATGGCCACGTGCAGCATCCAGTTGTCGCCCGGCGCGGTCAGCGCGGTCACGGCGGTTCCGGCGATGCTGGCGCCGGCGTAGATGGGACGCAGGTACGGCGCCATCAGGCCGGCGCGCCCCATGGCCTCGTGCACGGTGGCCACGCCGTGCGTGGCCAGTTCGGCGATGAGGTCCTGCGGGCCGCGCGGGATGTTGCGTACGACGACGTTCTTCATGTTGCCCTCGGTCAGTTGATGGGGATGTTCGCCTTCTCGATCACCGCCTTCCATTTGGCGATGTCGGCCTTCATCAGGGCGCGCGACTCGTCCACGCCCAGGGCGTAGGGTTCGGAGTTCATCTCGCGCAGCTTCTGCGCGACCTCGGGCGAGTTGACGGCGGCCACGAAGGCCCGGTTCAGCTTGTCGATGATGGCGCGCGGCGTGCCCTGGCGGATCGACACGCCGTTCCACGACGCCACCACGTAGCCGTCCAGGCCGCTTTCGGCGGTGGTGGGCACGTCGGGCAGGTTGGGGTTGCGGCCGTCGGCCGCGATGGCCAGCGCGCGCACCGCGCCGCTCTTGATCGAAGACAGCATGGGTGGCACGAAGTCGAAGCCCACGTCGATGTCGCCGGAGCGCACGCCGGTCAGCAGCGCGGCACTGGTCTTGTAGGGAATGGTCTCGGCCTGGATGCCCGCCACCGACTTGAACAGCTCGGCGCCCAGGTGCTGGCTGGAGCCGACGTTGGTGGTGCCCAGGCTCAGCTTGCCGGGATTGGCCTTGGCGTAGGCGATGAGCTCCGTAAGATTGCGAAAACGTGAATCGGGCTTGACCGTCAGGATCAGGTTGAACCTGGACAGGGTGGCGACCTGGGTGAAGTCGTCCACGATGCTGTAGGGCAGGTCCTTGACCAGCGTCTGGGTGATGGCCGTGCCGTTGCCGCCCTGCACGAGCGTGTAGCCGTCGGCAGGGGCCTGCAGGCCGGCCTGGAACGACTGCACGCCGCCCGCGCTGGGCTTGTTGTCGATCACGATCTGCTGGCCCAGGATCTCGCTGACCTTTTGCGTGACCACGCGCGCCGTCAGGTCGCCGATGCCGCCGGGGCCGTAGGGCAGGTACATCCGGATCGGCCGATCCGGATAGTCGGCCGCGGCGGCGGGAGGGATGGCGCCGGCCGACAACGCGGCGGCGAAGAGGACTGCGGCGTACTTCGGAATTCGCAATGCGGGGAGTGTCACGGCTTGTCTCCTTGTCCCGGCGTTCAGGGGGCGCCGATGTGGATGTCGTACTGGCGAGGATGGTTGCATGCGAGGCCCCGCCGGGTCTATTGAGTAAAACTTCCGCGGGGTTGAGCGGATGGTTAAGACGGTCTGGCGAAACGGCCTGGGTTGAGCGTTTCCTCAAGTCACCGGAAGCATTACTCAATGGATGCGCGCGCCTTGCTGTCGGCAGAATGCGGGAATGCCTGCGCGGGCCGATGCCGGCCCGGCCACGACTCACGACGACAGGAGCAAGGAGTCCGCATGATCATCGATTGCCATGGGCACTACACGACTGCGCCCGAAGCCTTGAACGAGTACCGGCGCCTGCAGGTGTCGGCCTGCGAATGCGGCAAGTGCGAGATCTTCCCGCGCCCCGTCATCTCGGACGACCAACTGCGCGAAAGCCTGGAGACCAAGCAATTGCGCATCCAGCGCGAGCGCGGCACCGACCTGACGATCTTCTCGCCGCGCGCGGTCGGCATGGGTCACCACATCGGCGACCAGCAGACCAGCAGCGAGTGGGCCATCGTCTGCAACGACCTCATTCATCGCATCTGCCAGCTGTACCCGGACAATTTCGCCGGTGTCTGCCAGTTGCCGCAGAGCCCGGGCGTGGAGCCGGCCAGGTGCATACCGGAGCTGGAGCGCTGCGTGAAGGAACTGGGCTTCATCGGCTGCAACCTGAACCCCGATCCGACGGGCGGGTACTGGAAGGATCCGCCGCTGCACGACAAGTGGTGGTATCCGCTGTACGAGAAGATGGTCGAGCTGGACGTGCCGGCCATGATCCACGTCAGCGGTTCCTGCAACCCGCATTTCCACGCGACGGGCGCGCACTACATCAATGGCGATACGACGGCCTTCATGCAGTTCCTGACGTCCTCGCTGTTCAAGGATTTCCCGACGCTCAAGTTCATCATCCCGCATGGCGGCGGCGCGGTGCCGTATCACTGGGGGCGCTATCGCGGGCTGGCGCAGGACATGGGCCTGCCGCCGCTCAAGGAACTGCTGCTGCAGAACGTGTTCTTCGATACTTGCGTCTACCATCAGCCGGGCATAGACCTGTTGCTGAAGGTGATCCCGCCCGAGAACATCCTGTTCGCGTCCGAGACCGTGGGCGCGGTGCGCGGCGTGGACCCCGAGACCGGCCATCATTTCGACGACACGCGCCGCTACATCGATGCCGCCGGCCTGGGCGAGGCCGACAAGGCCAGGATTTATTCGGGCAATGCCTACCGGGTGTACGGAAGGCTGAAGACACGCGGGTAGTGCCCTGGCTGCGGCGCGGCCCTAGCGCAGCAGCGCGTTGACCTGCCGCACGTCGTCTTCCGACAGGATGCCGGAGGCGGCCTTCAGGCGCAGGCCCGACAGCAGGGCGTCGTAGCGTGCCTTGGCCAGGTCGCGCTCGGTGGAATAGAGCTGCTGCTGGGCGTTCAGCACGTCGATGTTGATGCGCACGCCCACTTCGTAGCCGGTCTTGTTGGCATCCAGCGCGCTGCGGCTGGAGACCTGCGCGGCCTCCAGCGCGCGGACCTGGGCCAGCCCCGCGTTCACGCCCTGGAAGGCGACGCGGGTGTTCTGGATGGCGGCCCGGCGGGCGACCTCCAGGTCGTTGCGGGCCTTCTCGGACAGCGCGACGGCCTCGTCCACCCTGGAGGTGGTGCCGAAGCCGGCGAAGATGGGCACCGAGACCTGCACGCCTACCGAGCGCGTGGTGTAGAAGTCGTTGACCACCGTCTGCCCGACCAGCCCGCGCGTGCGCGCCACGTTGGCGGCCAGGTCGACCGAGGGGTAGTGGCCGCTCTTGGCGATTTCTATGCCGCGCTGGGCGATCTCGCTGTTCAGCGTGGCCTGGGCGACGGCCAGGTTGTTGGCGGCGGCCTGTTCGGTCCAGGCATCGATCCGGGGCGGCTGCGGCGCCGGCACGTTGACCGCGGGCGGCAGCTTGGCGAGGTCGCCCGCGGGCGTGCCGATGATCTGCTGCAGCGCACCGATGCGGACCGCCAGGTCGGACTCGGCCTGGATTTCCTGGGCCTGGGCCAGGTCGTAGCGCGCCTGGGCCTCGTAGGTGTCGGTGATGGTGGCCGTGCCGATCTCGAAGTTGCGCTTGGCCGATTCCAGCTGTTCCGAGATGGCGATTTTCTGGGCGCCGATGAAGGCCAGGTTGTCCTGCGCCGCCAGCACGTCGAAATAGGCCTGCGCCACGCGCAGGATCAGGTCCTGGCGCCCCTGGGCGAGCTGGGCTTCGCCGACGGCCAGTTGCAGCTTGGACTGCTCGTAGGTCTGCCAGCCCGACCAGCGGAACAGCGGCTGGATCAGTTGCAGCGTATAGCTCTCGTTCGTGTAGGTCACGCCCGGCAGGCGCGTCGTGGAGGCCTCGGCCCGGCTGCCGGCCAGCGAGATGGCGGGCAGCAGCGAGGCGCGCGCCTGGGGCAGTTTTTCAAGCGTGGCGGTATAGGCCGAGCGCACCGACGCGAAGGTCGCGTCGTTGGCCAGCGCCGCCTGGTAGGCCTGCTCCAGGTCCAGCGCCGCGACCGCGGGAACGAAAGCGCAGGCGCCCAACAGCGCGCACAGCGTCTGGACGTAGTACGGCCTGGCGCGCATGGGCACGAAGCTCCGCTTAGAACTTGAACTTGGAAACGGTGACGCCGCGCAGGGGCTTGACCAGGGTTTCGAACAGCGAGGTGGTCTCGAAGCTGGCGGCCGTGGTGCGGGTGATGAGCAGGGTGGTCATGACCGGCGCCTGGCCGACGATGATGGCCAGCCGGCCGCCCACGCGCAACTGGTACTTCAGGCTGTCGGGCACTTCGGGCACCGAGCCGGTGACGAGGATGGCGTCGTATTCGGTCGAACCCCAGCCCTTGCTGCCGTCGCCCACCTGCACGGTGGCGTTGGCGATGCCGGCGCGCTTCAGGTTGGCCTGGGCGAAGGCGGCCAGCTTGGGTAGGATCTCGACCGAGGTGACCGTCTGGGCCTGGCTGGCCAGCAGCGCCGTCTGGTAGCCCGAGCCGGTACCGATTTCCAGCACGCTGTCGGTGGGCTTGAGCGCGAGTTCCTGCAGCAGGCGCGCTTCGACCTTGGGGGCGAGCATGCACTCGCCGCTGTCGTAGTCGTCGATCCGCAGCGGGATCTCGGTGTCGGCGAAGGCAAGGGTACGCAGCGCGGGCGGCACGAAGTCCTCCCGCTTCACCTTGAACAGCAGTTCCAGCACCTTGGGGTCGAGGACGTCCCAGGGGCGGATCTGCTGTTCCACCATATTGAAGCGGGCGTGTTCGACGTCGGGAAGGGAAGCAGCATTCATGGCAGGACTTGGCAGGAAAACGTAACAAAACAAACCATTCTAACCGGCTCAGAACGGCTTGGCGACCGTCGTTGCGTGGCGGACCTCGGGTGGCTTGGCGAAGTAGTTGCCCACCAGCGCGCGCCAGGCCTTGAAGTCTTCCGAGCCCCGGAAGTGCACGGTGTGGTCTTCCAGCGTTTCCCACTGGACCACGAGCAGGTAGGCGTTGGGGTCTTCCAGCGTCTGGTGCAGTTCCATGCCGTGGCAGCCCTTCGCCCGCTGGAACAGCGGAGCGGCTTCCTGGACGCCGGCCTCGAATTTTTCCTGGGTGCCGGGCTGGATTTCGATGTGCGCGAGTTCGTAGATCATGGTTGGCCTTCCACAGAATGGTCTGCCATGTTACCCGCGTTCGCGCGGGCCGGACATGCCGGCGCGGGGCGGGCCGGCAGGCGGACTATACTGGCGGCGTGCGTCGCCCGGGGGGCGGCGCGTTTCGTTTCCAGAGGATCGCCATGTCTGCCGTTCGTCCCATTCCCAAGGCCCTGACCATCGCGGGCGTGGACCCCTCGGGCGGCGCCGGGGTGCTGGCCGACGTCAAGGCCATGAGCGCCCTGGGCGCGTACGCCTGCGGCGTCATCGCGGCGCTGACCGCGCAGAACACCCAGGGCGTGACGGGCGTGCAGCCCGTCGATCCCGCCTTCGTCGCGCAGCAGATCGACACGCTGTTCGCCGACGTGCCCGCCGACGCGGTCAAGATCGGCATGCTGGGCAGCCGGCCCGTCATCGAGGTCGTGGGCGAGCGGCTTGCCCACTGGAAGCCGCCGCACGTGGTGCTCGATCCCGTCATGATCGCCAAGAGCGGCGACGCCCTGCTGGCGCGCGACGCCATCGGCGCGCTGCGCGAAGCGTTGATGCCGCAGGTGACGATGATCACGCCCAACCTGCCGGAGGCCGGCGTGCTGCTGGAGCAGCGGCCGGTGGAGACGGTCAAGGAAATGCGGCGCGTGGCCGAGCGGCTGCGCGAACAATTGGCCCACACCGGCCAGCGCTGGGTGTTCCTGAAGGGAGGGCACCTGCCGGGCGACATGGCGATCGACCTGCTGCACGACGGCGACCGCATGATCGAGCTGGCGGCGCCGCGCATCGACACCCGCAATACCCACGGCACGGGCTGCACCCTGTCGGCCGCGCTGGCGGCGCTGCTGCCGCAGGCGCAGGACGTGCCCGAGGCGGCGCGCCGGGCCAAGCACTACCTGACCGAGGCCATCCGCCACGCCGACCGGCTGGGCGTCGGGTCGGGCAACGGGCCGGTGCATCACTTTCACGGGTGGTGGTAGCGGCTACGCTCCCGGCACGGGAGCGGCCGGCGCGTCCGCCCCGGGGACCTGTTCCTGCGCCCGCAGCCGGATCGGCCGGGTAACTACGCTTAAGACTGGATCAGCCCGGTCATCGGCGAGCTGGGCGAGCCGCTGTACAGCTTCTTCGGCATGCGGCCCGCCAGGAAGGCTTCGCGTCCGGCTTCCACGCCTTTCTTCATTGCGCTGGCCATCAGCACCGGATCCTTGGCCGCGGCGATGGCGGTGTTCATCAGCACGCCGTCGCAGCCCAGCTCCATGGCGATCGCCGCATCCGAGGCCGTGCCCACGCCCGCGTCCACGATGATGGGCACGTTGGCCTGGTCGATGATCAGCCGCAGGTTCCACGGGTTCAGGATGCCCATGCCCGAGCCGATCAGCGAGGCCAGCGGCATCACCGCGACGCAGCCGATTTCTTCCAGCATGCGGGCCTGGATGGGGTCGTCGGTGCAATACACCATGACCTTGAAGCCGTCCTTGACCAGTGTTTCCGCGGCCTTCAGGGTTTCGGGCATGTTCGGGAACAGGGTGTGCGAGTCGCCCAGCACTTCCAGCTTCACCAGATCGTGTCCATCCAGCAGTTCGCGCGCCAGTCGCAGCGTGCGCACGGCGTCGTCGGCGGTATAGCAGCCGGCGGTATTGGGCAGGATGGTGTATTGGCTGGGCGGCAGGTAGTCCAGCAGGCTGGGTTCGCCGGCGTTCTGGCCGATGTTGGTGCGGCGGATGGCCACGGTGACGATGTTGGCGCCGCTGGCGTCGATGGCGGCCTTGGTCTCGTCGAAGTCCTTGTACTTGCCGGTGCCCACCAACAGGCGGGAGGAGTAGGTCTTGCCGGCAAGGGTGAATGTGTCTGTCATGATGAAATCCTGAAAGCTTGCGTGTTCATAGCGGCATCCGGGGCG
>NZ_JAOCLR010000040.1:0-41512 GCF_029845405.1 Pigmentiphaga sp. GD03639 | reverse complement strand
TGTTCGTACTATGGGTCGAAACCCATGGCACGATCGCTTGCGTACTCAAAGAAATTGCAGATAAATGATTTACCTACAAACTTCTTTATATGAGCACTTGATTCATTTTGCGTCGATCGACCAGACCGGTTTTACCCGACCCAACCGTCTCGCGCCCAACCAAGTGCCCACACTTATCGGCTGTTGATTTGTTAAAGAGCGGTACTGCGAAAACTGCTACCACCAACTGCTTCGCTTACCTGCCGTTCGCTGCGCTGTCTTGCCGGCGCTGCGTGATCAGCAGAGAAACGAGATTATGAAGAAGTTTTTTACGTCTGTCAAATCGGCCCGGGACTGTTTACTGCGCACCCCCCGCCATTCGTCAGACCCTTGCCGCGCTACCACCCTGCCGCAAGACCCTTCTTTTTTGGCCGACCCGTTCGCCGCATCCGCTTCACGCGTAACTGCCGCCGAACCTGCCTGCCTCACCCGCCGCTTCCTTCCACCCCACCGCAGAATGCTCCGCTGCGTTGCGTTTGTTGCGTCGAGAAAGTGACTATAGCATGCATTGAAATCGGCACGCAAATCGATCCACGCCTTCTTGTCAGTTTCGTGACCGGAAACCGGCCGTTTCGGGATCGATAAGGTGCGAAAACCGCGCCGTATCGCCATTTCGCAGCGCCAAGAATTTTTTTCCCGCTGGGCCGTCCCAAGGCAAAAAACGCCCCTTGGGGGGAGCGGCGGCCCGCAGGGCCTAGCCTGGGGGCATTTTTGCGATGCCGCCGCAACACCATGCGCCGCTATTCGTGCCGGAAAGAAGGAGGCCGCTTGGCCACGAAAGCCTCCATGCCTTCCTTCTGGTCCTGTGTGCCGAACAGCGAATGGAACAAGCGGCGTTCGAACTGCATGCCTTCGGCCAGCGGCGTCTCGAAAGCGCGGTTGACCGCTTCCTTGGCCATCATGACCGAAGGCAGCGACATCGAGGCGATGACGGTCGCGATCTCGATCGCCTCGTCCAGCAGCTTGTCGGCGGGCACCACGCGCGCCACCAGCCCCGCGCGCTCGGCTTCGGCCGCATCCATCAGCCGTCCGGTCAGGATCAGGTCCATGGCCTTGGCCTTGCCGACGGCGCGCGGCAGGCGCTGGGTGCCGCCCGCGCCGGGAATGATGCCGAGCTTGATCTCCGGTTGGCCGAAGCGGGCGGTCTCGGCGGCTACCAGGATGTCGCACATCATGGCCAATTCGCAGCCGCCGCCCAGGGCGTAGCCGGCCACGGCCGAGACGACCGGCTTGCGGATCCGGCGCAGGGTCTCCCAGTTGCGGGTGATGAAGTCCGAGGCGTAGGCATCCATATAGGAAAGGTCCTTCATCGCGCCGATGTCGGCGCCGGCGGCAAAGGCCTTTTCGCTGCCGGTGATGACTACGGCGCCGATGTCGGGGTCGGCGTCGAAGGCCAGCAGCGCGGCGCCCAGCTCGTCCATCAAGGCATCGTTCAGCGCATTCAGCGCCTTGGGGCGATTCAGCGTCAGCAGGCCGACCCGGCCCCGACGTTCGACCAAAACCAGAGCTTCGCTCACACCACACTCCTATATATGCGCAGGACACCCGCCCCCGCACCGCCTGGCCGCGAAGGCTGTCCATGAACCGGCGCGCCGGCGACGCCTCAAGCATACCCCGCGCCGGCGGCTTGAGTTTCGCCCGCCCGAGGCGCACCATCGTCGGTTCCATCCTTTCAGGACACCGGCATGACATCAGGAGCAGGCGGCGGTCGCAGCATCATCGGGCTGCTGCTGGCGGCGGGGCGCGGTTCGCGTTTTTCGGCGGACGGCAGCGCGAACAAACTGCTGGCCGCCATCGACGGCCGCCCGGTGTGCGCCGCCGCGGCGCAGTCCCTGCGGGGCGCGTTGTCCCGCGTGGCCGCGGCCACTTCTCCGGCCGCGCCGGCGGTGGCCGATGCCCTGCGCCATGCCGGCTGCGAGGTCATCGTCTGCGACCGGGCCGCCCAAGGCATGGGCGGCACGCTGGCGCAGGCCGTCTCGTGGCTGTCCGCGCGCGAGAGCGCGGCGGGGAACGAGGCGCCCGCCTGGTGCGTCATGCCCGCCGACATGCCGTGGCTGCACCCGCACACCGTGGCCGCCCTGCGCGACGCCTGGCTGGCGCTGCCGCCCGCGCGGCGCGAACGGGCCGTGCTGGCTCCGGTTCATCGCCAGATGCGGGGCCATCCCGTGCTGTTCGGGCCGGCGTGGTCGTCCGCGCTGGCGCAACTGCGGGGCGACCAAGGCGCGCGCGGCCTCATATCGGGCCAGGTCACGCCCGTACCGGTGGACGACCCCGGCTGCGTGCGCGACGTCGACACCCCGGACGACCTGGCGGCGGGCCCCACGCTCCTGGCCTAACATAGCAGGACATCGTTCACAGACCGCCGCGCCGGCGCGCGGCCCAACCCGTCTCATCCATGACCGAAGCCATCTCGTATCGCCTGGAACTCCTCGATCCGGCCGGGCACCGTTGCCGGGTCACGATGTCCATCCCCGACCCCGACCCCACCGGACAATGCGTCAGCCTGCCCGCCTGGATCCCCGGCAGCTACATGATCCGGGATTTCGCGCGCCAGATCGAAAGCATCGAGGCGCGCGCCTGGGGCCGCAAGATCGAACTGACCAAGCTGGACAAGCAAAGCTGGCAGGCGGCGCCCTGCCGGGGCCCGCTGCAGATCGTCTGCGTGGTCTATGCCTGGGACCTGTCGGTGCGGGCCGCCCACCTGGACGAAAGCCACGGTTTCTTCAACGGCACCAGCGTATTCCTGCGCGCCGCCGGCCACGAGGACGCGCCCTGCCTGCTGGAGCTGGTGGCGCCGCGCGGCCTCGACTGGAAGGTCTACACCAGCCTGCCCGAGGCCGAGGGCCATCCGCAGCGCGCGCCGCGCCACGGCTTCGGCATGTACCGGGCGCCGGACTACGACGCGCTGGTCGACCATCCGATCGAAATGGGCACGCCCGTGACCGCCGGCTTCGAGGCCTGCGGCGCCCGGCACGAACTGGTCTTCACGGGCGACGTTCCCAATCTGGATCTCGACCGCCTGGTCGCCGACATCCGCAAAATATGCGAGAAGCAGATCGTTTTCTTCGAGCCCCGCACGCGCCGCGCGCCGTTCCTGGACAGCTCGAACCGCTACGTCTTCATGACCATGGTCACCGGCGACGGCTACGGCGGCCTGGAACACCGCGCGTCGACCGCCCTGATGACCTCGCGCTCGGACCTGCCCGTGCGCGGGCGGCCAGAACAGACCGACGGCTACCGCAATTTCCTGGGCCTGGTCAGCCACGAATATTTCCACACCTGGAACGTCAAGCGCATCAAGCCGGCGGCCTTCGCCCCCTACGACCTGGACCGCGAGAACCACACCCGGCTCCTGTGGCTGTTCGAAGGCTTCACCTCCTACTATGACGATCTGTTCGTACTGCGCGCCGGGCTGATCACGCAGCAGGACTACCTGCGCACGCTGGCCAGGACCGTTTCCTCGGTGCATGCGGCGCCGGGCCGCTTCAAGCAATCGGTGGCCGAAAGCTCGTTCGACGCCTGGACGCGCTACTACCGGCAGGACGAGAACTCGCCCAATGCCATCGTCAGCTATTACACCAAGGGCTCGCTGGTCGCCCTGGGGCTGGACCTGCTGCTACGGCGCGAGACGGATGGGCGGCGGAGCCTGGACGACGTGATGCGGCTGCTGTGGGCACGCTATGGCCGCGATTTCTACCGGGGCGGCGCGCGGGGGGTCGAAGAAGACGCCATGCCCGAGCTGATCCGCGAAGCCACCGGCGTGGACGCACGGGACTTCCTGCGCCGCCATGCCTATGGACGCGAGGACGTACCGCTGGCGGAACTGCTTGCGCACCACGGCCTTGCCCTGACGTGGAAGGCGGCGTCGCCGCTGCCGTCGCTGGGAGTGAAGACGGCACGCCAGGCAGAGGACCTGCGCCTGGCGACGGTGTACGAACGGGGGGCGGCTCACCGGGCCGGATTGTCGGCGCAGGACGTGCTGGTGGCCATGGACGGCCTACGCGTGCAGAACGGCAACCTCGACAAACTATTGGCGCGCTATCGCCCGGGCGACCTGGTGGAAATCCACGCCTTCCGCCGCGACGAACTGCGCCGCTTCAGGCTGAAGCTGGATCCGGCGCCGGCAACGGAATGCACGATCGAACCGGCCGCGAGCCCCGCCCCGGCGGGACGGAAATAGCGCCGAACCGAGCGCGCGAGGGCCGGCCTACCAGACGACGGGCTCGCGCCC
This sequence comes from Pigmentiphaga sp. GD03639, assembly GCF_029845405.1. NCBI lineage: Bacteria > Pseudomonadati > Pseudomonadota > Betaproteobacteria > Burkholderiales > Alcaligenaceae > Pigmentiphaga > Pigmentiphaga sp. GD03639. Next base: position 37,242 of record NZ_JAOCLR010000040.1, on the reverse strand, counting down.
CTGCTCCGCCAGCCAGCGATTGGCCTGGGCGAAATGCCCGCAGCCCAGGAACGGCACGGGCGGACGCCGGGCCGACAAGGGCGAGGGATGGTTGGCCAGCAGCACCAGATGCCTGCCGCCGGACGGCAGCAGCGCCTGCTTGGCCTGCGCATGGGCGCCCCACAGCATGAAGACCTTGGGCGCGGGCTCGCGCGCCACCGCGGCGATGACCGCATCGGTGAACGCTTCCCAGCCCCGCTTCGCATGCGAGGCCGGGGCGCCGTCTTCCACGGTAAGCGACGTATTGAGCAGCAGCACGCCCTGCCTGGCCCATCGCTCGAGGTCGTTGCCGAAGGCGGCGGGGTCGCCGCCCACGCAGGCCGCTACCTCGTTGAAGATATTGCGCAGGCTGGGCGGCCGCCGAAAGCCGTCGGGCACGGAAAACGCCAGCCCCTGCGCCTGCCCCGGACCGTGATAGGGATCCTGGCCCAGGATCACGACCCGGGTGGAAGCCGGCGTGGCCAGGTCCAGCGCGCGAAACGGCAGGACCGGATAGACGACGGCGCCCTCTTCCCGGCGCCGGTCGACGAAGCGCAGCAGGGCCTCGAACGCGGGACTGGCCAGCGTCCCGGCCAACAGCTCGCGCCAGGCAGCCGGCAGACGATCGACGTGCGCCTGCATCGGCTCGTTCAAGCGATTGTCCGGTCCCTGGGCGAAGAGATCGGGGGTCACGCGAACAATCGGGCCAGTTCGGCACCCGGATCGGGCGCCCGCATGAAGGCTTCGCCCACCAGGAAGGCATGGACCCCGTGCTCGCGCATCTGCCGGACTTCAGCCCGGCCCAGGATGCCGCTTTCCGTGACGACCCGCTTGCCGGCGGGAATCCGCGGCAGCAGATCGATGGTGTTCTGCAGGGAAACCTCGAAAGTCCGCAGGTTGCGGTTGTTGATGCCCAGCAGATTGCTGCGCAGTCGCAGGGCCGTATCCAGTTCCGCCGCATCGTGGACCTCCACCAGCACGTCCATGCCGAGATCCATGGCCAGCGCCTCCAGGTCCTGCAATTGCGAGGACTCCAGCGCGGCCACGATCAGCAGGATGCAGTCGGCGCCCATCGCCCGCGCCTCGATCACCTGGTAGGAATCGACGATGAAGTCCTTGCGCAGCACCGGCAGCGGGCAGGCGGCACGGGCGCGCCGCAGATAATCGAGCGAACCCTGGAAGAACTGCACGTCGGTCAGCACCGACAGGCAGGCCGCGCCATGCGAGGCGTACGACGCCGCGATCCCGTCGGGCTGGAAGTTCTCGCGCAGCAGGCCCTTCGAGGGCGAGGCCTTCTTGATCTCGGCGATGACGCCGGACTGCCCCGCCGCCACCTTGGCCTCGATCGCCTGCGCGAAGCCCCTTACATCCTGCCGCGCCTCGGCTTCGCGCCGCAGGTCGGATTCGCTGCGAAGCAGCCGCGCGGTGGCGACCTCTTCGGTCTTCGCATCCAGTATGCGTTGAAGAATGTCACTCATGACCCACCCATGAAGATTCGTATGCGGGGCCTAGCGCGCGGCCGCCCGCCTGGTGAACGATACGAATTCGTCCAGCCGCGCGCGCGCCGCGCCGCTGGCGATCAGCTCGAAAGCCTTGCGTATGCCCTCGGCGACCGAGGACACGGTATTGCCGGCGTACATCGCCAGGCCGCCATTCAAGGCGACGATGTCGCGCGCGGGGCCCGGCACGTTGGACAAGGCCTCCAGCACGAGTTCACGCGACTCATCGCGATTGGCGACCTTCAGGCTGCGATTCGACACCATCTGCAGGCCGAAGTCCTCGGGATGAATCTCGTATTCGTGGACCTCGCCGTCGCGCAGCTCGCCCACCATCGTGGCCGCGCCCAGCGAGGCCTCGTCCATGCCGTCCTTGCCGTAGACCACCAGCACGTGCCTGGATCCCAGGCGTTGCAGCACCCGGACCTGGATGCCGACCAGGTCCGGATGGAACACGCCCATCAGCTGGTTGGCGGCGCCGGCGGGATTGGTCAGCGGCCCCAGCAGGTTGAAGATGGTGCGCACCGCGAGTTCCTTGCGGATGGGCGCGATGTTCTTCATGGCCGAATGGTGGATGGGGGCGAACATGAAACCGATGCCGGTGGCCTCTATGCACTCGGCCACGGCTTCGGACGGCAGCATGACGTTGGCGCCCAGCGCCTCCAGCACGTCGGCGCTGCCCGACGACGACGACACGCCGCGGTTGCCGTGCTTGGCGATCCTGGCGCCGCCGGCCGCGGCCACGAACATGGCCGCCGTGGAAATATTGAAAGTGTGCGCGCCGTCGCCGCCGGTGCCGGCCAGGTCCACCAGGCTGTCGGCATCGGCCACCTTCACCCCGTCGGCGAACTCGCGCATCACCTGCGCCGCGGCGGTGATCTCGCCTATGGTCTCCTTCTTGACGCGCAGGCCCATGATCAAGGCCCCCGCGGTGACGGGCTCCATCTCGCCGCGCATCAGCATGCGCATCAGCGACAGCATCTCGTCGTGGAAGATCTCGCGGTGTTCGATGCAGCGAACCAGCGCTTCGGTAGGGGTAATGGACACCATGGACTCCTTGGGCAATCGTTGCGACCGGTTCATACGTTCAATTGCAGAAAATTGCGCAGCAAGGCATGGCCGTGCTCGCTCAGGACGGATTCGGGATGGAACTGCACGCCGTAGACGGGAAGGCTGCGATGGCGCACGCCCATGATTTCCCCGTCGTCGGTCTGCGCCGTCACCTTCAGGCAATCGGGCAGGCTCTCGCGTTCGATGGCGAGCGAGTGATACCGGATGACCGTGTAGGGCGACGGCAAGTCCCGGAACACGTCGCTGCCGCCATGGGCGATGGCCGACGTCTTGCCGTGCATGATCTGCCGCGCGCGGACGATTTTGCCACCAAACGCAGCGCCGATGGACTGGTGGCCCAGGCACACGCCCAGGATGGGCACCTTGCCGGCATGGGCCTGGATGAGCGGCACCGAGATGCCGGCCTCGGCCGGCGAGCACGGCCCGGGCGAGATGCAGATGCGCTCGGGCGCCAGGGCCGCGACTTCGTCGAGCGTGATCTGGTCATTGCGGAACACCCGCACGTCGGCGCCCAGTTCGCCGAAATACTGGACCAGGTTGTAGGTGAATGAATCGTAGTTGTCCACCATCAGGAGTCTCATTATCATAAGTCCTTGATTTTATTTGATTTTTTCATTACACACGACCGCCATTACACACTTCATTACACACATCGGCGGTCGATTGCGTTGGGACAGAGCACAAACAAGTGCTGGCACCAGGCGGCAACAAGGCTTGGGGGCAGTCGCGAAGCACGCCAACGCACTATGCTGAGGGCGCGCATGCCCCAACCTTGTTGGGCCGAGCGCAGCGACAAGACGAGCGCACTCTCACCTCGCGACGAGGCAGCGTGCGAAACATCAGTTCGACGATGAAGCTGGGGAGCTATGGGCATCGGGCAATCTCCTTATGTTTGGAGCCGCCGTGCCGGGGAAGCCTTCTTGAAACCTTGCCTGCCGGTACGACGGCAAGGTGCGGTCAAGACCGCGACGACATGCCGCTTCCTATTGGAAGCGCCACCACAGAGCGATGTTGGTCGAAGCGGTACGGGTCATGGACAGACCAAAGCATTGAATTAAAAAAGCTGGAACCTAGTTCGAGCGCACCCGAACGAGTCCCAACATGAACGCACGGGATTTTATCACGAACAAACTACGCAAAGTCCACTTCCGAGGCAATGACGAGATCACCTCGGCTCGACACCCAGCGCCCAGGGAATTCACAGCAACTCCCGCACCAACCCATCAGCCCCAATCGATATCGGAAGCCTTGGTCGGACCGCCAAGCCAACACGCAAGGATCGTGACCTAGTTGAAATGGCTCGTGCGGCGCTGCCGGTCATCTCAGCACTCAATTAGGTAGAGGTGGGGAGCAAGTGGGCCAGCCACTCCACATTGACCGCTCTCCTTGTAGGCAGTCCATCAACCGCCTGCAGAGTGCCAAGTCTGCGGCGAACCGCATTGTGTGATGCTATCTCGCTATATCAGCATCCCAGCCAGATATGACATCACCGGATTTGCTCTCTTAATCCTACGCTCTGAGCAATAGATGCCGCTGCTTGTTACTTTGGAAACTGCTGGGATATCAGACCATATCGAATCGGTCTTGATGGGCTTTGCGCCACCCATGACGCTGGTACCGTGAGCGCCAATATCGAGCTTGCGTCCTTATCGCTCGATGGGCCGGCAACCAATCGATTCTTGCACACCGAGCAAGACGAAGCCACCTGCGGCGGATGCCAATCATCTCACTCGCCTACGTTCAGGGCATCGTCCCTGGCGTCCGTCGCGGGGCATAACGACACTACAGCCTCTGGCAGGGCAAGAAAGGAGCCGGTGATGTAGCGCTTCCGAAAGGAGACGAAGACATGTACAAGGACATTCCAACATCAAAGGTGTTCTATCGTCCCATCGAAGCGGCCATCCGATGGGCCGGGTTGCTGCGGTACCTGCCGATGATCCTGGCCACCATCGCATCACCGCGTTTCCTGCCGCCATCGCTGAACTGCCCGCGGTGGAATGAGTGCCGGCTGTACTCAGAGCGCATCTACGACGGCATCCTCAACGGAGAGCTGCCCTACGGCCAGAACGGGCTCACGCTCAATGACCCGAAGATACTGCAGGCGCCAGACTTGACCGTTCGCCATGTCGATCTGAAACGCTGGATGCACACCCACTATCCCGAGCACCGCCCACGGTTCCTGTTCAGCCGTGGCGAACGCATGGCGCATCCTTTCATCTCCTTAGAAACAGGACAGGCGATCCTGGTTGAGCGGTTGGCCCTTCAGGCCGCACTGGAGCATGCCCGGCGCCAGATGCGGGAACTGCAGGAGCAGCACGACAGCTTGCTCAAGCAGTCCACCGTGCTGCTGGCGTCCAAGCAATGCGAGATCAGCGAGCGCGCAGAGACGACGTATCTCAACATCATCGGCGGGATGCTGACGCTGATGCTGGGCCAGTCCCCTTCGGGCGTGCCTTACTCCAGCTTCAAAACGCAGGAGGCTCTTGTCTCGGCATTGGTCGCGCACTACGGCGGCACCATGGGCATCACGGAGCGAACCTTGAACGGCAAGTTCGCCAACGCCAGGAAGTACGTCCGTAGTGCAAGTGAATGAGGTTTTCCAGCTTGTATGTGCAATCGCGGAGATTGCATTTGCAATGTCTTTCCGTAGCCATGTCTATTGAATAGAGGTCACGCCAACAAACGCCACCGAGCGTTCAGGAGTGACCGCCATGTCGCAGACACCTGTACTCCCGCCGAACGAGCGCCGCATCCTGCGGCTCGATGAAGTCGAAGCGAAGTCCGGCTTCAAACGCGCCCACATCTACAACCTGATGAAGAAGCGCCAGTTTCCCCAGGCGCTGCGCCTGGGCGTGCGCGCCGTCGGCTGGGATTCGATCGAAATCGACCAGTGGATCGCCGAGCGCCTCAACCACCGGACCTGACCCGTTCTCCCGCGGACTTCCCATTCCAACACGGAGAGCGCCATGCAGGTCTTATCCATCATTTCAACGAAGGGCGGCGTCGGCAAGACCACGACGGCCGCCAACCTGGGCGGGCTCGCCGCCGACGCGGGGCTGCGCGTGCTGCTGCTCGATCTCGACGTCCAGCCCACCTTGTCCTCCTACTACGAGTTGGCGCACCGCGCGCCCGGCGGCATCTACGAGCTGTTGGCCTTCAACGAGCGCGACTTCGGTCGGCTCGTGTCCCGCACGATGATCGCGGGCCTGCACCTGGTGCTCTCCAATGACCACCGGGGCGAGCTGAACACCTTGCTGCTGCACGCGCCGGACGGGCGCCTGCGACTGCGCCATCTGCTGCCGGCGCTGGCGTCGCTTTACGACCTGGTGCTGATCGACACCCAGGGTGCGCGATCGGTGCTGTTGGAGATGGCAGTGCTTGCCTCCGACGTAGCGTTGTCGCCCGTGACCCCGGAAATCCTCGCGGCCCGCGAGCTGCGGCGCGGCACCATGCAGTTGCTCGAAGACATTGCGCCGTACCGGCACCTGGGCATCGAGCCGCCGCCGCTGCATCTGCTCATCAACCGCGTCCATCCGGTGTCCGCCAATGCACGGCTGATCCAGCAGGCCCTGCGCGACCTGTTCCAGGACCATGCCGGTATCCGCGTGCTCGCCACCGACGTGCCAGCCATCGAAGCCTATCCCCGCGCCGCGACGCGCGGCCTGCCGGTGCATCGGGTCGAGCACCGCCAGCCGGCCGGCAGAGTCGCCCCTGCCGCGCTCGACACGATGCGCGCGCTCGCCAGCGAGTTGTTCCCGCAATGGCAGGACCGACTGGCTCAAGTATCCGGCCGCCCGCAGCGACCTCTTGATCCTGGGAGGCCCCATGGCGAACGCACATGAACTGGCCCGCGGCCACAAGCGGCTGCGCGCGCTGATCGAGTTTGCGGTGGGCGAAGGCTGGCACGTCAAGCGCACGCCCGGAGGACACCTGAAGTTCACCAAGGCCGGCTGCGCGGCGATCTACACCAGCTCGACCGCGAGCGACCACCGGGCCGAATTGAACGCCCGTGCGCAGATCCGCCGCGCCGAGCGAGAGGCCCGCATGGCGCTGGCCGGCGGTCGCGGGGACTGCGAGGGGTGCGGCCATGGCTGACATGACCTCTCAGGACATGGCCGGCAAGCTGCTCGCCGCCGGGTTCGAGCGCGTTGGCCCCTCGGCCACGGCCCTGAGCGACCCGATCGCGGACACGCCGATGGTCGTGACGCTGGACCAGTTGCGTCCCTACGACCACGACCCGCGCAAGAAGCGTAACCCCGCTTACGAGGAGATCAAGGCATCGATCCGCGAGCGTGGCCTGGATGCGGCGCCGGCCATCACTCGGCGTCCAGGCGAGGACCACTACATCATCCGCAACGGCGGCAACACGCGGCTGGCGATCCTGCGTGAACTGTGGTCGGAGACCAAGGACGAACGCTTTTTCCGCATATCGTGCCTGTTCCGCCCGTGGCCCGAGCGCGGCGAGATCGTCGCGCTGACCGGGCATCTCGCGGAAAACGAACTGCGCGGCGGTCTCACCTTCATCGAGCGAGCCCTGGGCGTGGAGAAGGCGCGCGAGTTCTACGAGCTGGAAAGCGGCATCCCGCTGAGCCAGTCCGAACTGGCCCGCCGCCTGGCCGCCGACGGATACCCCGTGCAGCAGTCGCACATCAGCCGGATGGCCGACGCTGTGCGCTACCTGCTGCCGGCGATCCCGACCGTGCTCTATGCCGGACTGGGGCGCCACCAGGTCGAACGGCTGTCGGTCATGCGCAAGGCCAGCGAGCGCACCTGGGAGCACTACGCCAAGGGCCGCTCTCTGGCTCAGGACTTCGACGACTTCTTCCAGGAAGTGCTTTCGCAGTTTGATGTTCAGGCCGACGAATTCTCCGCGCAGCGCGTGCAGGACGAGCTGATCGGGCAGATGGCCGAACTGCTGGGCATCGACTACGACGTACTCGCCCTGGACATGACCGAATCCGAGAGCCGCCAACGCGCCTTGGTCAGCGACCCGACGCCGCCCTCGAAGCCGCCCGCCTTGCCTGATCCGGGGGCCGTCGCGCGTCCACCAGCCGTAACCGCGCCGCCCGCCGCGATGCCTGCACCGCCCGCAGACCCGCCAGCGGCTGCCCCCTCGATGCGCGAGAGCGACGCGGATGCCAACCAGGGGGGCATGGCCAGCCCCACGGCGGCTAGCGATCTACTTGCCGAGCACATCGTCTCGCCGGCGCCGACGACCGAACGGCTTCAGTCCATCCAGCGCATGCTCGCCGATCAGTTGGGTGATGCGCTGCCGCCCGATTTTTCGGCGAGCGTCCTGCAGTCCATCCCGGTGCAGGCCGGTGGGCTCTATCCGATCTCCGATGTCTGGTACATCGATCCCGGCCTGGACACGCCGGACCGCTTGCGCATCCACATCGCGCAGTTCGCCCGCGAGATCGCGCACGAGGCAGAGCTGGACGAGTGCATCGAAGACCGCCCCGACGGCATCGGCTTCGCATGCCATGCCCACACCCAGGCCCCAGCGCCGCGTGGCCTTGCCGTCCTCGCGCTGCTGGCCTGCCTGGCCGGTCAGCAGCCCGCCGACGTCGGCCTGGACGATGGGCAGATCGTCATCGACTTACCGGGGTTGCTTCACGGCGAGGGCCAAAGTGGCAGCACCGGAGCCCGTCGATTGAGCGACACCGCGCTGGTCAAGCTGTTCCGGCTGCTGCGGCTGGCCCGGCGCCTGCGCGACCTGGAAGCCGACGCCGCGGGTTCTGGAACCTGAGCAAGGGAGGCCAGCATGTCCGCACCACACCCACTCAACCAGGCCGTCATCGCGCAGGCCCTCTACGACCTGCGCAATGGGCAACTGCGCCGCTGCAAGCTGATGGGGTTTGGCGAGGAAGACCTGGACGCCCTCAAGCATCCTGCGCTGATCAGCGTGCTGGCCAACGCCAACGTCTCCTGGTGCTCGGTGACCGTCAACCGCGAAGTGCTTCGGCGGCTGCTCAAGCAGGCGCAGGACGTGGAGAAGGAAATCGCCACGGTCGATCGCATGTTGCGCCTGGGTGCCAGCACGGAAATGGTGAGCCGCTTCTACGGCTTGACCCACCAGGAGGTCGCCTTGCGCCGGGAAGTGCTTGGCCTGCCCAAGCGCAAGGGGCGCCACCCCGTCCTGGACGAGACCCAGGACACCGAACTGTGGCGGCGCTGGAAAGCCATCACCAGCACCAGAAACGTCGATCTGGAGGACGAGACCTCGATTCTCGATGCGGCCATGGACCTGGCCGAGGGCATGTCACTGCCGCTCTCGGTGGTCTGGGCCGCGATCAGGAACTGGGTCGATCAGGGATTGGGCTAGGCCATGGCCGTGGACGACACCGCCCCACGAGCCCCGCGTCAAGGCCCCATCGCACTCGCCGACCTGTTCGACGCTGCGCTGAAGGACCTCGCGCCCAAGCCCAGCTCTGGCGCTCCCGCGCCCCTGCCTGCTCCGACGCCCACGCCTCCTACGTCCGGCGATGCTTTCCTGTTCAGTGGCAATCGGCATGAGACGGTGCCGCGGCGGCTGTTCCTCGACCGTCGCCTGACGCCGCTGGAGCGAAACGCCTGGCAGGTGTTCCGCCTGCTGCTCAACGATGACGGCGTGACGGCATTCCCGACGTATGAGCAGCTTCGGCCCTGGCTCGCATCCATGCCCTGCGCGGGCCAAGCCTCCCACGAAACCGTGGCACGGGCGCTGACGCTGCTGCGTCTGACACGATGGCTGAGCCTCGTGCGACGACGGCGCGACCCCAAGACCGGCCGCATCCTCGGCAACCTCTACGTCCTGCACGACGAACCCTTGACGCCGTTCGAGGCGATGCAACTCGACGCCGACTACCTCGCGCTGGTCAGCCAGTCCCTGGGCCATTCGGCCAAGGCCGTCCAGATGGTCGGCTTGAACACGCTCAGGGAGATCGCAGAAGACCCGCTGCTGTCCGGCCGCACGCTGCCGTCGCGGCTGCAGATCCTGGCCGAACGCCTCGCCAGCCAGGACATCCTGACCACCGGAAGTTATCCACAGGAGGATGCCGTCCACGATTCCGAAGAAGGGGCTTCGAGCCTTCTTCGGAATGCTGATGACCCGTCTTCGGATTCCGAAGCAGGGCTGAAACCCGCGCCAGACGGCGCTCTTCGGAATCCGAAGCAGGCCCGTACAGTACGTAGTAGTTGTATTAATGAAGTACGTACTACCGCGCAGGCGCGCGCGCTGGGCGATCTGCAATGGCCCAAGCGCTTCACGGAACTGAAGGCGGAACAGCAGACAGGTGCCAGGGTGGCATTGCAGCAGGTCGATGCCTCGCTGAGACAGGCCGTGCTGGACGAATGGGCCACACGATGTAGCAGCCATGGCATCCGCAATCCTGCGGGGTATCTGTTCGGCATCATCCAGCGCGCCATCCACGGTGAGTTCAACGCCTGGGCCAAGCAAGACGCGCCATCAGCATCCACTCCGCCAAATAAGCGGCCACCACCCGCACCGCCACCCCAGCCGCCCAGCAAGCCGGTGCCGCCGGAAGTCGCCAAGCAGCACATCGAGCGGCTGCGCAATCTGCTCGCCAGCAAGTGATCCGGTCAGGCGGCGAAGTGGATGCTGATGGCCGCCAGTGGAGCTATCCCCTGGGGATAGTTCAGCGGTTGGACACGACGCCGACCAGGTCCAGGTCCAGGTCCAGGTCCAGGTCCGGCATCGGGCATCGGCCGCGGCATCGGCGTTGTCCGCTCTGGTCGCGGCGCACAGGCTTCCTTGGCGCTCCATGGAGCTATCCCCTGGGGATAGCTCGCGCGGAATGTAGCCGCAATGCCTTGAACCGGGGCCTTGCGGGTTTCGGTTTGTTGACTGACTGCCTTCCGCTTCCTGCCGAAGCTGGCCGCTCCTTTTCCCACAACGAGCGGACACCATGGCAACCAACAACGAACCTTTGCAACTCAACCTCGGCTCCCTGCGCAGCGCAATGTCGCTGACGCTGCACACCCACCACGCCTCGCGCATCTGGCATGGCCGCGCCGCCGCCGAGGGGCGACCGGGCATCGTCGGCCTGAACGGCTACATCGCCGTCATGAACAAAATGAAGCGCGGCTCGGAGCAGGACGACCCGTACAGCGACTGGTGGATGCTGCGCATCGAGGACAAGCTCGACCAGACCAAGACCACGCTGCAGACGCTGCGCGAACAGGTGGACCAGGCCCTGGCCGGCGTGCCCGCCGCGTTGACCCTGGGCGAGAACCTCAACGTGCAGCCCGTCAAGCTGCCGCTGTTCGTCAATGCGCAGTTGGGCTTTGCCGCTGTCTATCTCCTGGCCGACTACGACGACATCGCGCGCAAGCTGATCCTCGCCCACCACACCGCGCTGATCGACCGCAGCACCTTAGAGCGCTGGCTCAACGAGGGCGCGCACGCGCTGCGCAGCCTGTTCTCGCTGGCCCAGCAGTATCGCTATTCGGGCTGCACCCGCGACGATTTCGCGGCGAAGAATGCCGCAGCGCGGGCCGCGCTGGAGAAGTTCGGCGAGTTGCCGCAGGACGTGCTCGAAGGCACGCGCCGCTCGAAGTTTGCGCCACCCATCGTGCGCCGTGGTCTGCAACAGCGCGGTGAGAGTCCTGCCGCAGCCGCTACCAGCGTCGATGGTGATGCGGCCGCTGCTGCCGACCCATCCGAAAACGCAGCCACTGCCGGCGAGGACGAATCCGCATGAGCGATCTGAACCAGCCGACCCGCTACTTCCGGGGCCTGCAACAGGGAGCCTTCATGCGCCTGGAACACGCGGCCTCTCTAAAAGGCCTTTTAAAGCCTTTTAAAGGTAAAGGGGACTTGGAGGCCTGGGCCAGCCAGTGCTTCGCCATGCGCGACGAGTTGATCGGCCTGGCGCAGCGACAAGTGCTGCAACAGGCCAGTGGGCATCCCTTCCACCTGCTGCCCGTGGAACTGGCCCAGCAGACCACTGGCGCGGGAACGACGTTCCTGCGCTGGCGCAGGCACGACCGCTCGGCCATGGGCGTGGCCCTGTGGCAGGAGCTGATGGCGAGCACCAGCACGCCGGTCAACCTGCTGGCCGACCTGCACGCGATCGAGCTGCAGCGCATCACGCTGAACATGCAGATCAGCCTGTTGCACACCCTGGGCAGGCAGGCACAGGAGTGCGCCAGCAAGGCCGCCGAGGCGGAAGACGCCTACCTGCGCCGGCTCACGTCCTTTCCCGCCGCAATGCGCGATCGGTGATTGCGCCGGGCATCCCAGCACGCGCCCGGCGCCGACCAGGTGCGGGTATTTCAACCACCAAGGAGATTGCAACATGAGCACGCATTTTTCGGGCGAAGGCAACATCGGCTCGCCCCCCGAGTACCGGGAGTTCCCCAACGGCAACGACGAACCGCGGCGCTTGTTGCGGCTGAACGTGTATTTCGACAACCCCGTTCCCACCAAGGGCGGCGACTATGAGGATCGCGGCGGCTTCTGGGCGCCGGTGGAAATCTGGCACCGCGACGCCGCGCACTGGAAGGACCTCTACCAGAAAGGCATGCGCGTGCTGGTTGTCGGCCGCATGGAGCGCGAACCCTGGACGGACAACGAGGATCAGCCGCGCGAGACCTGGCAGATCAACGCACGCAGCGTCGGCATCCTGCCGTTCCGCATCGAGTCCGTCGTCCTGAGCCCCAAATCGCAGGAGACCGCACAGGACGCGCAGCCCAAGCCCCAGGCCGCCCAGGAACCGGCTGCGCCGAAGGAGCCCAAGCGCAGGAAGTGATCCGGCGGGGGGGCGGCTGCAGTTCTGCGCCGCCCCCTTGTCCTCGCGGCCTATCCCCAGGGGATAGCTCCATCAGCATCCACCGACTTCCACGCGCTCCCGAAAATCGCGGCTCCCGGCCCACATACCACCGGCTGTACGCCATCCCCACCGCAGCCATCCCATCTCGTGAAAGCGGTCGCCGCCGCATGCAGCTTGTTTGCTGCTGCCCCGACAGGCGCTCGGCATCCTCGATCCCAGCAACTCCATGAACACCGGGAAGCGGATGGACGGACATGCGGCTGTTTCTGTGCGAGAAGCCCTCCCAGGGCAAGGATATTGGCCGGATTCTCGGCGCCACGCAGCGCGGTGAAGGCTGCCTCAACGGCTCCGGCGTCACGGTCACCTGGTGCATCGGCCATCTCGTCGAAGCGGCAGCACCCGAGGTCTATGACGCGGCGCTCAAGCGCTGGTCGCTGGAACAGTTGCCCATCATTCCCCAGCAGTGGCGGGTCGAGGTCAAGCCGAAGACCACCACGCAATTCAAGGTCGTCAAAGCGCTTCTGGCGAAGGCGACCCATCTCGTCATTGCCACCGATGCCGACCGCGAGGGCGAACTGATCGCCCGCGAGATCATCGACCTGTGCGGATACCGCGGCCCCATCGAACGCCTGTGGCTTTCGGCGCTCAACGATGCGTCCATCCGGTCTGCGCTCGCCAAGCTGCGGCCCGCGGCCGACACGCTGCCGATGTATTACTCGGCGCTGGCGCGCTCGCGCGCCGACTGGCTTGTGGGAATGAACCTCAGCCGGCTGTTCACCGTGCTCGGGCGGCAGGCCGGCTACGACGGCGTGCTGTCGGTCGGGCGTGTACAGACCCCGACGCTCAAACTCGTGGTGGACCGCGACCGAGAGATCGCGGCCTTCGTGTCCGTGCCGTACTGGGCCATCGACGTGTCCCTGTCCGCAGGCGGTCAGGCCTTCACCGCGCAGTGGGTTGGCGTCCAGCTGAGCCTGGACATACGGTAGCCGTCCTTGCTGCTGCGGCGTACCCAGCAGCCAGTCCACGCAGGCTTGATAGGTCGCGCCAGGTGACATGCGCTGCGCCAAAGCTTGTTCCAGGCCCTCGACCGCTGCGATCTTCTGCGGGTAGGCGGCGATGGTCTGTTCGGAGTTCGCCAACCGCAGGCGACGCTGCGCCAGCTGCGCCGCCTGCACGCCGGCAAGCATCAGGTCCTGATCGAGCGAGGGGTTGAAGCCGCGCACGAACTCGCTGAACTGGTCCACGCCGAACAGGGTGGCGATGAGCTGGCGCTGATCGCTCGGGGTCCGCGCGGCGATTCGGGCGAAATCGTCGAGGCGGTTCTTCTCGATGAAGCAGAAGCGATACTCAGCTTCGTCGGGCTGGACGGCCTGCGCTTCGCCCGCCGCCGTAGACGACAGGACTGGCGCGACGTGGCGGCGCAGGCGAGCGTTGTTGCAGTACGTCCGCTGGTCGACCGTAAGCGGCCGGCCATCCCACCTTGGCTAGGCATCGGTGTGGGATGCCGCTAGATTGGCTATCGGAGGTTCAGGATGCGCCGGGCACCGCTGAGCACTATCAGCGCAATGACTGCGCCAATCACGAGGTCAGGGTACGAGGAGCCCGTCCAAGCGACCAAAACACCAGCGACTATCACCCCCGCGTTTGCGATCACATCATTCGCAGAAAAAATGTAGCTTGCCGTCATGTGGGCGCCCCGATCCCGCTTCTTGGCGATCAGCACCAGGCAGGTGACGTTGGCGATCAATGCGACCAGCCCGATACTCATCATGAGCATGGACGCCGGCTCACTTCCCACAACTGCCCGCCGAACGACCTCCAAAAGCGCGCCAAGCGCAAGCACGACTTGCAACCAACCAGCGATGTGCGCTGCCTTCATCTTCAAGGCGGCGGCGCGGCCCACCGCATAGAGCGCCAGTCCGTAGACCGCCGCATCGGCGAACATGTCAAGCGAGTCCGCTATGAGACCTGTGGACTGGGCGATCAGGCCAACGATCAACTCAAAGACAAACATCGCACCGTTGATAGCGAGCAGCAGCTTTAAGGTCCGAGCCTCAGAGTCATTCCCCTCTGCGTCTGGGGCCGTAGACTCGTCGCTTTGCACGCTGTCCAACACTTGCGCGCCGAGGTTGAGAGGGATGAGACGGCCCAGCAGCTCTTGCGTACTTCCCCCATGCTGCACGGTGAGTACACGGTCCTTCAGATCGAAGTCCAGTGCCGCAACAGCCGACGCATCGGCCAGCGCCATCCGAATGAGATTCTCCTCCGACGGGCAATCCATCTTCGGCACGGAGAAACGCGTCTTCCACTGCCCGCCTTCGGTGCGCCTCTCGCTTGTCAGCAGAACCGCACCCAAGTTCAGGGGCGTCAGCTTCTGGGCGATCCTGGCGGGCTCGCCCGAGTGCACCACCCGGAGCTGCCGATGGGCCAGATCGAAGGTCATCGGCCCAACCCCGGTCAGACCACCCAGCGCCATGCGAATGAGGTTCTCCTCGGAGGGGCAGTCCATTCCCGGAACTGAAAATGTGCTCTCCACGGAAGCAATGGCGCTTGGGGCCTCGTCGACCGTCTGCGAATTGCAACTGCTCGAGCAGCTACTGCTTTGACATGTACTCATGTCCCGTATTAGAAACCCTCAAGTAGCTGTAGAGTCAAGCGGTAGGTAGGCAAATATGAAAATCGGTGAACTATCGTCATTGGCAGGGTGCTCCGTTCCCGCGGTGCGCTTTTATGAAGCAGAGGGCCTTCTGCAGGCGCCCCTGCGGGCCGCCAACAACTATCGGCAATATGGCCAACAGCATGTCGACAGGTTGGCCTTCATCGTTCGGTGCCGCTCGCTGGACATGTCGCACGACGATATCCGGGCTCTGCTGCAGTTGCAGGACGACCCCGCCATGTCCTGCGACGAGGTCAATGCCTTGCTAGGGATGCTCTTCACGAACCGTCATGAGCTGTGTCCGGCAGTCGAATCGTTGCTGTGAAGGGACGGTGTGTCGCTCAAGTCGTTGGCTCAGGCACGGATGTCGGCCTTCGCGGCCCTTTTGGGCCCCCTTCAGGCCATCAGCGCTGATTTCGGGCGCACCTGTGCCTTTGAATTCACCAGCACCTTGCGCACCATCCACAAATTGCTCAGCGCGAACAGCGTGTGCAACTGCTGCGTGTTCTTCTTCAGGCCCCGGTAGCGCACCTTCACATGTCCGAACTGGCGCTTGATGACTCTGAATGGGTGCTCCACCTTGGCCCGCACGCTGGCCTTGAGCTTCTCCACCTTCTTGACCATAACGTCGATCGGGTTGCTCTCATCGAGCGCCCGGCGCAGGCCCGGGCGCATCGCCACGCGCCAGGTGACGCCCGGTCTGGCATCTGGGCGCTTGTCGGCCCCCTGATAGCCCGCATCCCCGAAGACCACTTCCTCCTGGCCGTGCAGCAGGCTGTTGGCCTGCAGCACGTCATTGACGTTGCCCGCCGTGCCTCGCACGGTGTGCACCAGGCCCGAGTCGGCGCACACGCCGATATGGCTCTTCATGCCGAAGTGCCACTGGTTGCCCTTTTTGCTCTGGTGCATCTCGGGGTCCCGGCTCCCGTCCTTGTTCTTGGTCGAACTGGGCGCGGCAATGAGCGTGGCATCGACCACCGTGCCGGCCTTGAGCAGCAGGCCACGGCGGCTGAGCAGGTCGTTGACGGTCACAAGAATCTGCTCGGCCAGTTTGTGGCGCTCCAGCAGACGGCGAAAGCGCAGGATGCTCGAATCACTGGGCAGTGCCTCGTTCCAGCCCGACAGGCCCGCGAAGTCGCGAAACACGGGCACGTCGTGCAGCGCTTCTTCCATCGCCGGGTCCGAGAGGTTGAACCACTGCTGCATGAAGTGAATGCGCAGCAGCACCTCGACGCCAAAGGGCTGCTGGCCGCGCCGGCCGGCTTCGGGGGCGTAGGGCTCAATCAGCGACACCAGATCGGCCCAGGGAACGACTCGCTCCATCGAATCCAGAAACTCCCGCTTGCGCGTGCGCCGCGTGGTTTGCGAGAAGGCCAGGCTGTCTTGTTTCATGACCGACGATCTTGCAAGCCCCGCGCCATCAGGGCAAGCACAAGGGGGCGGCATTCGTGAAGAGCATCCCTAGACGATCAAATGCGCTTGGTAGAGCAGCGAATCGCCGAGTTGCAGGCGCTGCGCAAGCAACTGCGTGCCATCCGCAGTACCTGTGCGGGAGGGGTATGCGTTGGCGATTGCGGTGCACTTGAATCGCTGCGCAGCGCCACTGGGGCAAGCTGGCCAACCGTTCGCTGAGCGGAGCCTCAAATAACGACATTCAGCTCGGTGCGAACCAACGATGCGGTAGCAACTCGTGAACCAGGCTAACCCGTTGCGTCGGCAAGCGAGCCAAAACGTCCTTGAGATACGCATAGGGATCATGCCCATTGAGTCGTGCTGACTGGATGAGCGTCATGACGGCTGCTGCCCTCTGACCAGCTCGTAGGCTGCCCGCAAAGAGCCAGTTGTTGCGGCCAATGGCAATCGGCCGAATCTGGTTCTCGATCCAGTTGTTGTCCACGGGCAGCTGTCCGTCATCGACGAACCGGGTCAAAGCCTCCCAGCGCCGCAAGCTGTAGTCCAGCGCTTTGGCGCTTGCCGAGCCTTCCGGCACCTTCTGGCGTTGCAGCACCATCCACTGGTGCAAGGCATCAAGCAGCGGCTTCGTTTGTTGTTGCCGGATGGTTTGGCGCTGATCGGTCGCAATCTCCTTGACCTCACGCTCGATCTCGTAGACCCGCGCGAACTGCTGCAGCGCGACCTCGGCGATCTGGCTTTGGTTCGCCGCGTGCAAATCGAAGAACTTGCGCCGCGCGTGCGCCAGGCAGCCGACCTCGGTCACACCACTTGCGATCAAGGCCTTGTAGCCGCTGAAGTCGTCACAGGTGAGGCTGCCTCTCCAGTCGCCCAGGAAGCGCCGGGCGTGTTCGCCCGAGCGCGATTCGCAGAAGTCGTAGACGACCGCCTTGATGTTCTCGAAGGCGCCCGTGGCATAGGCCCATAGGTACGCCCGGTGCGCCTTGCCGTTGCCCGGCTTGAGCATGGACACCGGCGTCTCGTCGGCATGCAGCACGCGGCGCTGCAGCAGCTCTGTCCTCATGGCGTCAACCAGTGGCTGCAACTGCACGCCACACGAGCCCACCCATTGCGCCAGCGTGGAGCGGGGGATGGCTAGGCCGGCGCGGCCGAAGATCGCTTCCTGGCGGTACAGCGGCAGGTGGTCGGCGTACTTGGCCACCAGCACTTGCGCCAGTAGCCCAGTGGTAGGGATGCCTTTGTCGATGATGTGAGGATCGACAGGCACCTGGTGAATCGTCTCGCACTGGGCACAGGCCCACTTGCCCCGGATGTGGCGCTCCACCGTGAACACGCCGGGCGCGTAGTCCAGCTTCTCGGCCACGTCCTCGCCGATGCGCTTCATCTGGCAACCGCAGGCGCAGGTGGTGGACTCGGGCTCGTGGCGGATCTCGCGCCGCGACAGGTTGGCCGGCAGGGGTGCGCGTTTGGGGACTTGCTTGTCTTGGCGGCCTGCCACTGGCGGCGTGGCCTGCTCGATCTCATCGGCCACCGCCTGCAGGTCCTCATCCAGCGATTCATCGAGCAGGCTCTTCTGCTCGGCGCTGAAGCGCTCCGACTGTGCGGCGAACTTCATGCGCTTGAGCAGTGCGTTCTCGTGCGTGAGCTTGTCGATCTGCGCCTGCTTGAAGACCGCCTCTTGGCCCTGGCGTGCGATCACGCCGTCTCGCTCGGCCAGCTCACCCATCAACGACAGCAGGGCCGCTCGCATCTGCTGCGGCTCCAGGGTGTCAAGGTGGTCTGCGGTGATCACGGGAGAAGTCGAAGCGGTCACATAGTGCCCGCGAACAACAACCGGAGCTGCTGAAGATCTTCTATCCGTACCACCCTCGCGCGGGCGAAGAGGTGGCGGTGGTGGGGCGTTGTCGACAAGGCGATGCTGATTACCTGATCGTGCGTCAGCCTGACGATACGCAAGCCCACCTGCCGAAGTGGATGACGCTGCCCGAAGCGGTTGCGCGGGCAGCTATTGTGGCGCTCGCCACGCCGTCGCTGGAGGCGCTCCTGGCCCTGCGGCGAGAGTTGGATCTCGCTTTATCGTTGACGCCCGGTTCCACCCCTCGCGGAGGCGTTGATGAAGCCCGACCCCAAGTGCCGCCAACCCGAGCTGTTCGACGGCGATCCGCATCCCCTCACGATCCTGCCGTCACAGCAGCAAGAGCTGATCGATCTGCTCGGTCAGCTGTTGTGGCAGGTCGCCAGCGCACAGGCAAACGTCACCCAGGAGAGAAGCGATGAGCAAGATCGGTCCTGAACACCTCGCGCGTCGAGCGTATGTCTACGTTCGGCAATCGACGGCCGATCAACTGCGGCACAACCACGAGAGTCGTCGGCGCCAGTATGCCTTGGCCGACCGCGCCCGCGCGCTGGGGTGGAGCGACGTTGTAGTCATCGACGACGATCTCGGCGTGTCCGCCAGCGGTGTCGCACGTCCGGGATTCGAGCGATTGCTGGCGGCCATCTGCAGCGGCGAGGCCGGCGCTGTCGTGTCCATTGAAGCATCGCGCTTGGCGCGCAACGGCCGCGACTGGCACACATTGCTGGAGTTCTGTGCCTTGGTGGGAAGCATCATCATCGATGAAGATGGGGTCTACGATCCGCGCAGCGTCAATGATCGACTGTTGCTCGGGATGAAGGGGACCATGTCCGAGATGGAGCTGTCGCTGCTGCGGCAACGCTCGGTGGAGGCGCTGAAGCTCAAGGCCGCGCGCGGCGACTTGTACACCATGGTGGCGATTGGTTTCGTACGCAGCGATGGGGACCGCGTCGAACTCGACCCCGACCTTCGTATTCGCAGCGCCATGGCCGCCGTGTTCCAGCGATTCGCGCAAGCCGGCAGCGTACGCCAGGCGCTGCTTTGGTTTCGGCAGGAAGGCATCGAGCTGCCGGCGGCCGTAT
Organism: Pigmentiphaga sp. GD03639; assembly: GCF_029845405.1. Lineage (NCBI taxonomy): Bacteria > Pseudomonadati > Pseudomonadota > Betaproteobacteria > Burkholderiales > Alcaligenaceae > Pigmentiphaga > Pigmentiphaga sp. GD03639. Next base: position 17,878 of record NZ_JAOCLR010000040.1, on the reverse strand, counting down.
ACGTTGACGGGAGGCGCAGCGTGCAGTGGAAGCTGCCGGTGTACAACACGATGCTGCGCATCCTGACCAACCCGATCTATGCCGGCGCCTACGCGTTCGGACGAACCGAGACTCGCTCTCGGATCGAAGCGGGACGCAAGCGTGTGGTGCGCGGTCACCGACGTGATCGCGAGGACTGGCAAGTATTGATCGTGCAGCATCACGAGGGTTACATCGACTGGGACACCTACGAGCACAATCAACGCGTGATCGCCGACAACACCAACATGCGCGGCAGCATGGCCCGCGGTTCATTGCGGCGCGGCGAAGCCCTGCTGGCGGGCTTGCTGCGCTGCGGGCACTGCGCACGCAAGCTGCATATCGCCTACAGCGGCAGCGACGGGAACACGGCGCGTTACCACTGCAAGGGCGCCGCCATCAATCACGGATCCTTGCAGCGCTGCATCTCGTTTGGCTCGTTGCGCGTAGACGAGATGGTAGCCTCGCAGGTGCTCTCGACGCTGCGGCCCTTGGGCATTCAAGCCGCGCTCCAAGCCATCGAGCAGCGTGCCACTGACGATCAGACCAAGCGCAGGCAGCTAGAGCTGGCGCTGGAACAGGCGCGCTTCGAGGCGGCACGGGCACAGCGCCAGTTCGATGCCGTCGATCCCGGCAATCGACTCGTGGCCAGTGAGCTTGAACGCCGATGGAACGAGCGTCTGGCGCAAGTCGCGAGCAAGCAGGCCGAACTCGATGCCTCGGACGCGCAGGCTCCGTCAAGCCTGACTTCGGAGCAGCGAGAAGCGCTGCTTCGATTGGGCGCCGATCTCCCATTGGCTTGGCACGATCCGGCAGCGGGCAACGAGATTCGCAAGCGCATTGTGCGATCGGTCATCAAGGAGATCATGGTTCGCGTCGACGACGATGTGAACGAAGTTCAAATGGTCATTCACTGGCAAGGAGGCGACCACACTGCACTGCGTGTTGCGAGGAATCGCATCGGGCAGCATCGGTGGACGACGCCGCCGGACGTGCAGAAGCTGATCGAGCAGCTGGCTCGCCAGCTCAAAGACGCGGGCATTGCAGCTTTGCTGAATCGCTTGGGCCATCGCACCGCCAAGGGACATACGTGGACCGAGATGCGCGTGCGATCGTACCGCGGAGACCACGGCATCGCTGTCTATCGTGAAGGCGAGCGCGAGCAACGCGGCGAGGTTACCCTCAAACAAGCTGCCAAGGTGCTCGGTGTGAGCACGATGACAGCGCTGCGTATGATCGCCACCGGAGCCATCGCTGCGACGCAAGCGTGCCGTGGAGCCCCTTGGGTGATCGCTCGCAACGAACTCTATCGACCTGAGCTTCGTTCAACCATTGCACCTGCGCGGAAGACACCGCTAACAGCGGATCCGAATCAAATTCCCCTTGAACTTCAATAACGTGGTGAGGTGAGCATCATGTCGCATACTCGGATGATGCGGCTAACATCACATTCGCGCATCGGTGCAAGCGCTGATTGCCTGGCCAACGACCGGAGCACTCAAAGTACAGTGATGACTCCAGCCTCGCCGACGTTCTTCCAGGGCAGGCCCAGCACGAGCGCATCGAACTGCGTTCGGCTGAGTGTGGCGGTGGTGGCGGCATCGCGCGGCCAGACGAACTTGCCGCTATTCAGGCGCCGGGCCGCCAGCCAGACACCGATGCCGTCGTGCACCAGCACCTTCATGCGGTTGGCTCGTCGATTGGCGAACAGATAGGCGTGGTGTGGGCGCGCTGCGCCAAAGACAGCCACTACCCGGGCGAGCGCCGTCTCGGTGCCTGCTCGCATGTCCAGCGGCTCGGTGGAGAGCCACAGCGCATCAATGCGGATCATCGGAGCCAGTCGCGCAGCCACGCTGCACATGACGCTGCATCTTCCAGGGGCCAGTTCACGGTGACTACGCTGGCGCTGCGCCGAACATCAACGCGAATCGCACGCGACACGGGCGGCGAGCTGGTCTCGGTTGCTGGGAGCTGTTCAACTGGTGGAGGCAGATTCAGCGCAACGAACTCATTCCGGGGCGCTGGCAACAGGGAGTCTGCTTGCTCGCGCATCCAGCGATGAACGATGTTGGCGTTGATTCCGTGTGCAAGCGCTACGCCGGCCACTGACGCGCCGGAGACCTGGCATTCGGCCACGATCTGGCCTTTAAGTTCCGGGGAGTAGTAGTGCCGCTTGGGGCGCTGGGCGATCGTGTCGTTCGCCATAGTGTGCGTGATGTTCATCGTGCACACGATGCCTCGACACTGGGTCTATCTCAAGATGGGATTGCCGGACGCTTACGGTCGACCCGCTTGGCCTGCGCTTCGCTGATCGAACCGAGCATCGCCACTTCCAAGGCTTCGCAGAAGCTGCTCTTGCCGGTGCCGTTGGCACCGTAGACCAAGGTGATGTCATGGCTGAGGTCGAACGTCTCCTGCCGCATGAATCCTCGAAACGGCCCGACTTCGAGCTGGTGCAGTCGCCCGAGCGCCGGCCCGTTTTCGGGGCCGCGCGCGTCCCCGTCGTAGGCGACAGGCATCTGCGCCAGATGCGCGATGGCCAGCGGCGCCAAGCGCGTGGAGCGCCCCCGGCGTGCAGCACCGACCTCGGCCAGTGGCTGCAGGTGATCGAGCACCAGGTGCGCCAGCCGGCGCACGTCGTCGTGCACGTGCCGCTGCGCCAAGTGCGCCAGGAACCGGTGGTACTCCGAACGTATGCTTGCCACAGCGCCCCCTCACTTGGTCAACCACTGACCGTAAGCGGTGGCCCGGTGCACATCAACCGGGTTGGCTTCCAGGCTGAGCTTCGCTCGATCAGCCGCAAGCGTTTCGACCTCGTCCAGAAGGACGATCGTCGGGCCCGCCGCTGCGGATTCTGCGATCGATTGCGAGAACAGGTCTGCCACGGCGCGTTGAGTCTTTCCCATTGCAGAGCTCGTCAGCGTGTGAGGCTCTACTTCCAGCAATCGAAACTTCGCAGAAGAAAAAGATTCGGCCACACGATGCGCCAAGCCCCGTGCCAAGGAGGTCTTCCCAGTCCCCGGCGGGCCGACCAACAAGATCACGCCGTGCAGGGGGAGTACCGTGCGCTCCACCTTGGGGCGCACCGTGAAGTTGACGATCGCCTGTGACAGCAACTGCTTCTTGAGAGCTTCGTCCATGACGATGGAATCCCACAGGGCGCCCAGCGACGTGTCCGGCAGCTTCCAGCTTCGATGGATGCCTTTCGGCAAAGTGGCGTCTGATGAAGGATTCTTGGTCATCCGTGGCTCTCGGCGGGTCAGAGAATGGTGCGATAGGTCGCCAGCACCTTGGTCGTTTGCACAAGGCCTTGGCGCAGCAGGATTTCGAGATAGCGGTCCACCTCGATCGGCGGATGCTTGAGTTGGGCACGCTGGCGCTGCGCAGCCGACACCACGGCGGCCGCGTCCAGATCCAGTAGGTTGTCCACAAACTCATCGGGGTGCTGCGATTCGATGCCGTACGGAGCCAGCAGATCGTTCGGGAAATCCCGTTCGTTGAACGTCACAATCACGCTCGCACCGCAGCGAATCGCCGCAGCCAGGACGTGCCGGTCGTCCGGATCGGGCAATGTCAGGCCTGCCACGAGCGCTTCGTAGCCCTCCACCAAGCCGTCCGGAATTGCCCGGTCCATGAGATCCGACGTCCTGTCGACCTGAACCCGGGTGAGATCGGGGCGGTTGATCAACAGGTTGCGTTTCCACTCCTCATGAATGGCTTGGCTCCACCGCGCCCGGAAGCGGCCAGACAGGCCGAGCCACATCAGGAAATCCCGCAGTGGCGCGGGATATAGAACGCACGCGTCGTAGACGGCGGTGAATGGGGAATGCCTCATTCGTATCCCATTCCCAACTCTTGCGACTGCTGAGCGAGTTCGGCCATCGCCTGCTCACTGGCGCGCTCGCGCGCTTCCTTGTACTGCATCAGATCGGCGAACCTCACCCTGCGGTGCTTGCCGGTGCGATGAAATGCCAACACCCCATCTTCGAGCAGCTTGACGAAATGGGGACGGGACACGTTGAGCAAGTCCGCCGCCTCTTGGGTCGTCAGCTCTGCATGGACGGGCACCACCTTTACTGCATTGCCATCGGCCAACTCGGCCAGGATGTCGACCAGCAGGCGTAAAGCCGAGGTAGGCAGTTCCACCTGATGAGCCTGTTTGTGGTCATCAAAGATCTGGATGTGCTGCGTCTCGAACTGGGTTGCGAGGTAAGCCGCCAAGGCACGTTGACCCTGGACGGCTGCCTTCACCTCTCCCGCGGCGGGAAGGGTCATCTTGGATTGGGCAGTGGCGGTGGTCATGGGTAGCTCCTAAGCGAAAACGGTTGCAGAGCCGATCATATTCGAAATACTCGAAAAACGCAATAATCGAAGCGCGACCCGGGCTTTTGTAGGTTCGCTCGCAGCATGCCCAATCCGGTCGTCCGCCAGTTCCTATTGTTTGCGGCCTAAAACAGCCCTGATCTCCACGATCACCCCATTGCTGATCACACAGGAATGGCGCGATGGTGGCTTCGATCTGGCTGCGCGCCGCGCATCGCGGCGTGCCCACTTTTCTCGTGACGGCCCTCCTGCTGGGTCAGTCCCAGATGGCCTTGGCCGAGTCTCCGGCACAGCGCCAGGAGCTGGTCGCCGCACTGCGCCAGCTCGACGCGCTGGAGCGCACCGTCGCGGACAGCGCCGCGCATGCCCCCATCCAGCCGGGCGAGCGCTACCACTTCGACTACCCGCGGCTGCTGGCTGACCTGGCGCGCGTTCGCGCCGGCATCCAGTTTCACCTGACGCCATCGCGCGCTCAGCCGCGCGACCCCTCCGAACTGGCCGGCGACTACCGCACCGAGCGGGCGGCCGAGCCGCTGCCGGCGACGACTGCGGGGGGCAAGCAATGAACGGCGCCCAGGTCTCGGCATTTCAAGCCAACAGCGGCATCGCGCCTTCCGCAATGGCGACCGTCCTGGTCGGCGTCGTGTTCGCGGTCCTGCTCGTGTGGGGCGTCTGGGCCATCCGAACGGCCTACGTGGGGTGGTCCGAGAGCCGCCTCAACCAGCGCCAGTTCCTCGGCGTCTGCATCCGCTTCGTCGCGATGTACCTCGTCCTGAGTTTCTTCCTTCTGTCCTGACCTGAAAGGCCCGACCATGCACAACCGCAACCTCACTTCCCGTTTTGCCCAGCGCGCCGCCGTGGCCCTGGGCGCCGCAGCGCTGCCCGCGCTGTCGTTCGCGCAAGGTCTGCCGCAATTGGAGAACCCCACGCGCGGCACCGGCAACGGCATCATGGAGACCATCCGCAACTACGGCTACGACATCATCATGCTCGTGGCCCTGCTGGTGGTGGCGTCGATGTTCATCGGCGTCTGCTACCACGCCTACGGGACCTACGCGGAGATCCACACCGGCCGCAAGACGTGGGGCCAGTTCGGCCTCACGGTCGCCATCGGCGCCGTGCTGCTCGTGATCGGCATCTGGCTGCTCACCGAAGCCACCGGCATCCTGTAAGCGAGGCCGGTATGTCCGAGCAGCAGCACGTCCGTGCGGACGGAACGGTCACCTTCCTTCCGCACCGGCTCAACCGCCATCCCGTTGTGGTGCGCGGCCTCACCGCTGACGAACTCTGGATTTGCTGCGGCCTGTCCGGCGCCGCCGGCCTGCTGGTCGGCGCGCCGCTGTCCTGGGTGTTCCGCACGATCGCGCTGGCGCCGACGTTCGTCGTCCTGGGCGTGGCGCTCGGCGTCTTCATCGGCGGCGGCATCCTGCGCCGCCTCAAGCGTGGGCGTCCCGACACCTGGCTGTATCGGCAACTGCAATGGCGCATCGCCACGCGCCATCCGCTGATGGCAGGCTGGGTCGGTGGCCATGTGCTGATCTCGCGCTCGGGCTTCTGGTCCACCCGCAGGAGCATGCGATGAGCCGCTTCAAAAACGAGATTACCCATCTGCAGGCGCACATCAAGACCTTGCGCCTGGGCGCGGGCGCGCTGGTCGTCGTCGCCCTGGTCATGGGCGGCGGCTGGTGGAGCGCGCCGCGCGACCTGACCATCCACGTCCCGCCCGACCTGCGCTCCGGCAGTACCCGCAAGTGGTGGGAAGTGCCGCCCGAATCGGTCTATGCGTTCACGTTCTACGTGTTCCAGACCCTCAACCGCTGGCCAACCAATGGCGAAGAAGACTACTCGCGCAACCTCCACACGCTCTCGCCGTACCTCACCCCGTCCTGCCAGGCCTTCCTGCGGGCGGACTATGACTACCGCCGCTCCACGGGCGAGCTGCGTCAGCGCGTGCGCGGCATCTACGAGATTCCCGGCCGCGGCTATGGCGACGACCCCACGGCGCGCGTGCGCACCGTGTCCGATCGCGACTGGGTGGTGACGCTGGACATCACGGCGGACGAGTACTACGGCGCCGAGCAGGTCAAGCGCGCCCTGGTGCGCTATCCGATCAAGGTCACGCGGGTGGACGTCGATCCCGCCCGCAACCCGTTCGGCCTGGCGCTGGACTGCTACGACGGCGCGCCCCAGCGCATCAGTGCACCGGAGCCGACGCGCCCGGCGCCGAGTGGCCTGTCTCCGCAAGCGCCTCAAGGAGGAAACACCCCATGAAGCATCCTGTACTCGCGCTGCTGGGGCTACTGGCCGTGGCCGCGGCACCCGTCGCCCAGGCGGTGGAGATCCTGCGTTGGGAACGCATGCCACTGGCAGTGCCGCTGAAGGTCGGTCAGGAACGCATCGTATTCATCGACCGGAACGTGCGCGTGGGCGTGCCCGCAGGCGTGGGCGAGCGCCTGCGCGTGCAGAGTGCGAGCGGCGCGGTGTACCTGCGTGCCAGCGAGCCGATCGAGCCCACGCGGTTGCAACTGCAGGACGCCGACACGGGCGCGCTGATCCTGCTGGACATCGTAGCCGAACCGCCCAAGGACGGGGAAGCCGAGCTGGAGCCGGTGCGCATCGTCGAGGGTGACAGCGCACCGGGACGCTATGGCGAGCAGGCCGACAGTGCCGAGGCCCCGGCACGCGCCCAGGGCCAGGCAGGTGCGCGGACCGCGCGGCGCGAAACTCCGGTCCCTGTCGTGCTGACGCGCTTCGCCGCGCAGAACCTCTACGCACCGCTGCGCACCGTCGAGCCGCTTCCGGGCGTCATGCGGGTCAACCTGCCCCGCGACCTCGACCTGGACACACTGATGCCAACGCTGCCGGTGCGCGCGGCCGTGCTCGCGTCGTGGCGCCTGGAAGACCAATGGGTGACTGCCGTGCGCCTCACCAACACCGGCGCCGACTGGGTCGCGCTCGACCCGCGCGTGCTGCAAGGCGATTTCCTCACCGCCACCTTCCAGCACGAGGCGCTGGGCCCGCGCGGCACGCCCGAGGACACGACCGTCCTGTACCTGGTCACGCGCGGCCGCGGCCTCGCGCAGTCGCTGCTGCCGGCGATTCACCGCTTCGACCCTGCCGTGCATCTGCCGCAGCCGGACGGCGACGAGAACGCCAAGGAGGCCCGCCATGCGCAGTAACGGCCTGCTCAAGTGGCTGATGATCCCTGTCGCCATCCTGGTGCTGTTCGCCGGTATCCGGCTGTTCTCGGGTGGAGGCGGCACGGCGCCACCCGCGGCGGACAACGGCGCCCAGCTCACGCCCGAGGAAATGAAGGCGCTGGGCATCGAAGGCGACACCCCGCGCGACACCGTGGCGACGCTCGTTGCCCAAGTGAAGCAGTTGCGCACCGAGCTTCAGACCGCGCTCTCGGACAACAAGTCGCAGCGTGAAGAGAACCAGCGGCTGCGCCAGCGCGAGAACTCCATCGACCAGCGCATCAACTCGGCGCTCGAATCCGAGCGGTCCAACCTGCGCCGCGACCAAGAGCAGGCGGCCAGCGCGCGCCAGCAGACCGAAGGGCTGCTCGCCGACCTGCAGCGGCGCCTGGACAGCATCGGCGGGCGCGGCGGCGGCCATGCGGACCTGCCCGTGGGCCTGGGGCTGCAGGGCGGCGACGAGGCCGGCATGGAGGGCGGCGTGCGGTGGGTCGAGCCGGACGACGCAAAGCCCGCCGAGGGGCGCAACGGGGGGCGTGGCGCGAGCGGCGGCATGAGCTTCCCCACGAGCTTCGGCCCGGCCCAGAGCACGCTCTTAACCACCACTGAAACCGTGGCCAACGCGGGCGCCCGCGCCGCCGGGGTCAAGAGTGCCAAGCCGGTCTATACCGTGCCGACCAACTCGACGCTGATGGGATCGGTGGCGATGACGGCCCTGATCGGCCGCGTGCCGATCGACGGCACGGTCAACGATCCCTATCCGTTCAAAGTTCTGGTCGGGCCGGACAACCTGACCGCCAATGGCATCGACATTCCCGACGTGGCCGGCGCCGTTTTCAGCGGCACCGCCTCGGGCGACTGGACGCTCTCGTGCGTGCGCGGTCACCCGCGCAGGCTACAACCTGGTCAACGGCCGCAGCGTGACCGACACATCGTCCATCGCTGCCGCCAGTTGCGCGAGTCTGTCTTGCCAGACCTGGACCTCGCCACAGCAGGCGACCGAATGGGCCACACGGGTTCTCGGCGAACAGGTGCAGCGCACTTGCGATGCCTGCACCAAGACCGAAACGGTGCCCGGCGTCGGGCTGACGCCGCTGATCCAGGAGGAGTACGAGGCAAAGCTGGAAGCCTTGCAGGAACTGGTCTCGGGAACGCGCAACACCACCTTCGAGAACCTGCGTGCGGCTGGCAGCACCTCGCTGCCCATCACACGCGGCGTCATCGAGGCGCTGCGCGACGAGCCGGATCAAGACCTGCTGGCGCGGCGCCTGGCCTCGGAGGTCGCGCTGGCGTCGGTGCTGGAGAAGGCATTGCTGCTTCAGCGCACCCTGCTGACCGGCAAGAAGGAGCCCAACGTCGCGGCGAACCAGTTGGCGGTCGAGGCCGTGAACCACGAGAGCGACACGCTCGACCAGGAAATCCGCAACCTCAAGACCGAGCTGGAGCTGCGCCGCGAGCTGGCGAACAACTCGCCCATGGCCATCATCCAGCGCCATGGCACACGCGCGGCTGGCTCACGTGGCATCTACGAAGGCGATCCCATTCCCGACCGCCTCGACCGGCTCCAGAAGGGCAATCCGGGAGGCAACCCATGAACCCGTCGCGTGCCAGCTGGCTGCGCCCGCGCTGGCTGTTCAACCGGCGCGCGATGAAGGCGCTGCTGTGGACGGTGTTGCTCGTTGCCGCCGCTGTGGGCGCCAACATCGTCGGCATTTATCTCGTCGGCAGCGTTGCCAACTGGGAGCGGTGGCTGGCGGCCACGGCAGGCTACTTTCTAGTGTGGCGGATGTGCCTGTACGGCGCGACAGCCTACGGCTGGGTCTGGATGCGCCGCCGGCTGCTGGCGCGTGAGGCCCAACGCGGGGCTGATAGGCAGGCGCGACGGCGCCTGCTGCGCAGCGAGATCGCCGGCGTCGCCGCCATTGTGGCGCTGGAAGCCAGCCTGTTGATGCAGGCCGCTTGAAGGGGCGAGGACATGGCGCTTTTCACCACCGACTACTTGGAGTACTACCTGACGCTGGTGTCGTGGATCGTCCATAACGGCATCTGGGCCCTGCTGGTGGCGAGCGGCGTATTCGCGCTGCCTTTCATTGCCATCATCGTGCAGGAATGGCTGAAGGCCCGTGCGGAGGGCGCCGACGAAGGCAACAAGGGCGTGCTCTCGGCTGCGCGCATTGAGAACCGGGTGTTCGTCGCCATCGTGGTGGTGATGTTCGCCGGCATCCCATTCATCGACGTGGATCTCAACACCATCCGCTACGACAGCTCGCGCTCGGCCCAATGCCAAGTCAGCGTGCCGCAGCCCACCGATACCGGCTGGTCGCAGTCCTTCAGCACTATCAACAACCAGTCGGCGAAGGTGCCCGTCTGGTGGGCCTTTATGCACACACTCTCGCGAGCAGTGACCGGTGCCTCTGTGGCGGCGATTCCCTGCGGCACCGACTTGCGGCAGATGCGCATGGAGATCGACGCGACGCGCATCGACGACCCGGTATTGGCTCAGGAAGTGGCGGATTTCTCGCGGGACTGCTACGGACCGGCACGCGCCAAGCTCTTCATGCAGCGCCCGGACCTCGATGAGACACAAATGCACGACGTGACCTGGATCGGCTCGCGCTTCTTCACGGACACCGGCGGCTACTACGACAGCTATCGCTCCAGCACACCACGCGATGACTGGCCCTACGACAGCAACCGTGATGCCGGGCTTGCGCAGGTGGCCAGCGGTGGCGGCTATCCGTCCTGCAGGCAGTGGTGGGCCGATGGCAGCAATGGCCTGCGCGCACGCCTGCTGGGGCAGGTAGACCCAAGCCTGCTGAATCGCCTGGCGGGCTGGGCCGGCTTTCTGAGCCGAGCCGAGGTGGACGACTCGGTAATCCGCACCATCGCCTCGCCGCGGCAGCAGAAACTGAACCAGGGCAACGTCTATACGGACTACGGCGGCCAAATCGACAAGACCCTGCCAAACATCGTGACGCGGGCCACGGGCGACGTCGGCATGGCTGTCGGCGCGATTGCCGCGTTTCCCGCCATGGACGTGGTGCGCCAAGCGCTGCCCATGGTGCTCGGCTTGCTCAAGATGGCGCTGGTCATCTGCATCCCGCTGGTGCTGGTTGTGGGCACCTATGACTTGAAGACGGTCGTTACCGTGAGCGTCGTGCAGTTCGCGCTGTTCTTCGTCGATTTCTGGTTCCAGCTCGCGCGCTGGATCGACAGCACCATCCTCGATGCGCTTTATGGCTGGGGCTTCGGCTGGAACCGGCCACACGCCAACTTCGATCCACTGGTGGGGCTGAACAACGCGTTCGGCGACATGCTCTTGATGTTCGTCGCGGGCACGATGTTCCTGGTGCTGCCAGGATTCTGGCTGGCAAGCCTGACCTGGGTTGGAATTCGGGCGGGACATGCCATTCAGGGGTTGTCGGACGGCAGCAAGAGCGCCGGCCAAGCCGGGGGCAAGGGGCCTGGGGCACTCACGGGAGGCAAGCTGAAGTAGCCCGGAGTCCGTCAGTCGTCGGTGTACAACTCGTGCGACGTATCGTTGTACAGATTGGGATCGTAGCCCGGTGTCTTGCGCAGTTCTGTGAGATCGGTGAAAGGCCACTCGTCCTCGTCAGAGGTATTGGCAGCAGCAGCCCACGCCGCCGCCACGACGCCCAACAACACGAGTGCGAACCAAAAAGCAACGTAGAGCAGCAATCCCACCACAGACAGCTTGACCACCCACACGAGCGCGGTGGCAACGGCCGCCGGCACCCCCTTGGACACCAACCAGTTCGACGCCCGACGTTCGCCGCGCGCGTAGGCGCGCCATCCGCGGCCAAAGGTGCGGCCGAGGCGTTCTGCGGTGCTGATGCGGGTCGTGGTGTTCATGGTCGTCTCCTGCTACAGAGGGATGCCTATTCCAGTTTGGTCCATTTCATTCTGTTTGGGCTTCAATGTGCTCTCTTGCCGCTTCAGGACGCTTCGTCATCCGGTTCCACCGGCCCGGGATCAGGCTCCACGCCGACGCGATACGTGGCAACGAAGCGCGGCCAGTCCACATGGTCCACCAGGTCGATGTCATCGACAACGCCGACTCTTGCTGCCGCACGCTCGAACAGGGCGATGCTCTTGGCGGGATAGTTGTTGCGCGACGGATAGAGCACCCCGTCGAACAGCGGTTCGCCATCGTCGCCGAGCATCGCATGCACCTGGGCCGACACCTGCTGCGTGTGCGTGTAGTCGCGGCTGGCCAACTGTTCCAGGTTCAGGCCGAAGTAACCCGCCATGACACCCTCGGCCGTGAGATCGGCCAAGCGCACGTCGTCCAGGACCCCCACGGCCCGCACGAGCCGGCTCTCGACTTCCTTCAGCGCAATCGAGCGCTTCTCGTCCGCCAGCCACTGGTGCTTGTGAAACACCGACTCCATCAGCGCCGTGGACAGGTCGCGGCCCAGGTAGAGCACGCCGTAGGTCCGCGCCGGGTCGTCGTAGCGATTGGTGCCGCTGCGGCCATAGTACAGCGGGCTGCCCCGATAGACGACGCGGCTCACATGCTGGAGCAGTTCACCCGCATCGATCAAGAACAAGGGCAGTTCGCGGCTCATGGCGGTCTTGCCTCAATGCACCTGGACGCCCAGCACGTTGAACACCGCTTCGGCCACGTCATCGATCGTGCCATGCGTCACCGCATCCACCGGCGAGCGTCCGCCCAAGCCTTCGAGCGGTTCGGATAGTGCGCGGTAGATCGTCCAGTGGTCGATGCCCTCGACCTCTTGAAGCACGGTTTGGGTCAACTGCTGCTTCACCGGGTCGAGCTGCCAGTCGGGCAGCTTCTGGCCGCGCGGCCCCACATTCAGCGCCAGCAGCCGGCGCGCGAGGATGTCCTTGTAGATCTGCTGGCGCGACTTGTCCGCCAGCTTGGCGTACTCGGGGATCGGCAGGTTGTGCGGCTGGTTGAAGGATTCCAGCAACACGGCGCGGCCTCGCTGGACGTCGGTTTCAGTCGGGGTCCAGCGCGTTTCGGTGCGCAGCGCGGCCGCCTTGCGCGCCAGGGCCTGCTCCACCGTTTCGCCTTCGAGGTTGGCTGGCAGTTTTACCGCCTCCACGCGCTCGTGAATGAACGCCTGCAACTCGGCCGCGAAAGCCGGCGCATCCCGGATTTCAACGGTATCCGCGAAACGGCGCACGTCCTCCACGGTGACGCGCGGCAGACGATCGGCAATGAATTCAATGGCGGTGGGCATGGTCATCTCCCAAGCAGGTTTGAGACAGGATTCACTCTAGTCGCCCTTGTCGCATTTGTCAACTTAGTCGCCTGAGCGAGAGCCTACCTGCCGGGGGTAGCGTCCCCGCAGCATAGGCAGGGGCCAGCGCCAGGTCTCCGTCCAATCCATTCGTGCGGGTTCCACATTGACGCTGGAGACGCAACCCAGGCCCGGCTATACCGAAACGGTTAAAGGCCAAAGGGCCGAAACGGCAAGGGAATGGGGTGCAAGGGGAAAGGCCCTACCTCGAAAAGGCGAAAAGGCCTCCCGGCCGGCCCCCCAGAGGACACCCGCATGCTCTCCCTGTTCCAGCGAAAACGGCCCCCGGTCGCTGCCCCGTCGCCAGCGCCCGCCACCGACCTCCCGAAAGGGTTGCTGCGGCCCGAATCGGCCGCATCGCTGCTGGCAACACCGCGCCGGCAGAAGCTGCTGGAACACATCTGGCAGCGCACGTCGCTGTCGCGGCGGCAGTTCGCCACCCTATACCGCACGCCGCTGGAGCACTACGCCGAGTTGGTCCAACAATTCCCCGCATCGGAAAGCCATCACCACGCTTACCCCGGCGGCATGCTGGATCACGGGTTGGAGATCGTCGCCTATGCGCTCAAGCTGCGGCAGTCCCATCTGCTGCCCATTGGCGCCAGTCCCGAAGACCAGGCGGCGCAGTCTGAAGCCTGGACTGCCGCAGTCGCTTATGCCGCGCTGCTGCACGACATCGGCAAGATCGCCGTCGATCTGCACGTCGAACTGTCCGACGGCTCGCTGTGGCACCCCTGGCACGGCCCGCTGCACCAGCCATACCGCTTCCGCTACCGCGACGATCGGGAATATCGGCTCCACAGCGCCGCGACAGGTTTACTCTACCGTCAACTGCTCGACCGTGATGCCCTGGACTGGCTCAGTGGCTATCCCGACCTGTGGGGACCGCTGCTCTACGTCCTGGCCGGCCAGTACGAGCGCGCCGGCGTGCTGGGCGAACTTGTCGTGCAGGCCGACCGGGCTTCGGTGGCCCAGGAACTGGGCGGCGATCCGGCCCGCGCCATGGCTGCACACAAGCATGCGCTGCAGCGCAAGTTGCTCGACGGGCTGCGCTACCTGCTCAAGGAACAGTTGAAGCTGAACCAGCCGGAAGCCTCCGATGGCTGGATCACCGAGGATGCCTTGTGGCTGGTAAGCAAGACGGTCTCGGACAAGCTGCGTGCGCACCTGCTGTCACTAGGCGTCGACGGCATCCCCGCGAGCAACACCGCCGTCTTCAACGTGCTGCAGGATCACGGCATGTTGCAACCGACGCCGGACGGCAAGGCGGTCTGGCGCGCGACCGTGACCAGCACGACTGGCTGGTCCCACTCATTCACCCTGCTGCGTCTAGCTCCCGCGCTGATTTGGGAAGCTGGCGAACGGCCAGCATCGTTTACCGGCACGGTGGCAATCGACGCTGCGGCAATCGAGAAGGATGCTGGCTCGGAGGCTGCCCCGCCTATGACTGCCGCGAAGCCTGTCTTGGAAGAACAGACGACGCCACCTTGGGAAGGCAGCAGCCCCGCTAACTTGGCTTCACCGCCCGCAGTTCAGCCCCTGCCTGACGTCATGGAAGACATGCTGGCGATGGTGGGCTCCGGACACCTCCTTGCGACGCGACAGGATGCAGAGCCCGTCCCGGCCTTCGCAACGAGTTCGCTGGTACTGCCTGTGCCAGCGTCTAAATCTTCGGCATCGACACAGCAGCCTTCGGGCGAGCACTTCATGGGCTGGCTTAGGCATGGCTTGCAGAGCCGAAAGCTGATTCTCAACGATGCCAAGGCACTGGTGCATACCGTGGACGACACGGTGTTCCTGGTAAGCCCTGGGGTGTTTCAGCGCTATGTCCAGGAGCATCCTCAAGTTCCAGCACTCGCCAAGCAGGATGCCGTTGTCGACTGGCAATGGGTCCAGAAGCGCTTCGAGAAGCTGCAGGTCCATCGCAAGCAGCCCAGCAGCTTGAACATCTGGACCTGCGAGGTCACCGGCCCGCGCAAGTCGCGCAAGCTGCATGGCTACTTACTCGATGACCCTGGCCAACTGTTCGATGAGCGGCCACCGAACAATCCCTACTTGAAACTGGCATAGGTGCTAGATACGGGCCCATAGAGGCACTGGTTGCCTGCCGTGCGTGTAGCATGGATCAACCTCTCTGCTTCATAGAAACGAACGTTGGACACGGTTACGCCGCCGAGGCTGGCGACGTCGCCAACAATTGGCACACGTTCCGTGGCAAAAGGCTTGGCGACCACCGTCGTCGGGGTGGCTGTTCGTACAGATCGTTGTTTCATCATCGTCTCGGCGTGGATCATGTACTGCAGCAAGCACGCCTGCAGCCTCTAGAGTCGAAGAAGTCGACTCGTCTCAAAGCCGGGGGGTGCTGGTGGGCAACAGCAAATCGAGGCGGTGTTCGACCAGCACCGCCTCGATGCTGCGCGGCGGCTGACCGGTCATCTGCTCGATGACACCGTCGGAGAACGGCGCCAGCCCGCGTTTGGACACCTCTTCGATGATCAGCGCCTCTCGCACCGTGGATTTCGGAAAGCCCGAGACCTGCAGATGCAGCGCCAGGGCTTCCTCACTGACGGGCACCAGGTCGATGCTGGCTCCGAAGATGATATTGATGCTGTTCACCAGCGCCTCGGCGGTGAGAGCCTGCGGGCCGGTGATCGCCAGCTCTCCGGGCGGAACAGGGTCCGCCCGCAGTACCGCCGCAGCGGTGCGCGCCACGTCCTCGCCCGCCACGTAAGGCAGTCTGCCTTGCGGCGCTGAGCTAAACCATTTCCCGCACCGAAGCGCCAGGATGATCCGCGGAAACAATCGCTCCATAGGCCAACTCACCCGCAAGACTGACAAGGCTAGGTTGCGAGCCTCGCATGCCTGTGCCACCGTCTCGCATTCCCGCGCTACAGTCATCAGCGAGGGGTCGAACACTTCGATCTGGGCCGCGTACACCACGGTGCGGACGCCGACGCGCGCTGCGGCATCGATCATGGCCTGCAGTTGGCGACGCCGCGACCACGAGCCGTCGGCAGCGCCCGGCAGGAGCAGCAGGCGGTGTGCGCCGGTGAAGGCGGCATCCAGGGACGCTGCATCGTCGGGATCCGCGCCGCGAATACGCGCCCCACGGGCAGCCAGATCCACAAGGTGCACTGGTTGGCGGCTGGTGGCGATGACCTCCGCTTCATCGCGGCGCAGCAGCAGTTCGACGACGCGCCGGCCGAGCGGATCATGGGCACCGGCAACCAGCAGGCACGGAGAAAGCAACCGGGTCACCGGATGGCTCCCCCTGGCGGAGTGTGCCGGCTGCGCAGAAATGCGATTGCCGCGATGCGCGGGCTGCGCTCGTTCATGGTCGAGCTTCCTCCTGAACGGATCCAACGGTGCGGGCGCCATCGTGCAGCAGGCCGGCGAGCACACACATTGCCAGCACGATCGAGGGCGCCAGCACGCGGCCGGGCTCGCCGTTGAGTAGCACCGTCGCACCGGCGCACGCCATGATCAGTGCCCCCAGCACCGCGCCCCATACCCGTGTGCGCCCGCGCAGCAGCAGCAACGCTGTCGCCAGTTCCAGAGACCCGGGGACAAAATTGAACCTTCGCGGGTAGCCCCAACGGGCGTAGTCTTCCGCTGCCCCGCCTAACGCCAGCAGGTTGGCTACGGCACCCACGACGAAAAAAAGTGGCCAGCAGGTAAGGGAATATCGGTTTCAGTGACAGCTTGCTTGAACGCATAAGACTTCCTCTACGAATTCCTGCCGCAGGTCATAGGGGCCGCGAGCCACGCTGCTAGTCGTCCTGTGCATCAGGGTGTTGACGTTCTTGCAAGGCGACGAAGAAACACGTTCATCTCCTTTTCCGCCTGCACGTCGCCGTTGCGTCTGGCCGCGAGTACTCCGTTCTCCCAAGCATGGCGCGCGGCCGCGATGTCGCCAATCTCGTGCTGCGCCTTGCCCAGTAGCTTCCATGCTGCCGAGTACCCCGGATCCAGCCCGACGCATCGGTGCAACTGGGCCGCCGCGCGCGCCTGCTCGTTCGCATCCAGGTAGTGTTTGCCCAGCCCGAATCGCAGCAAGGCCGAATCGCGGCCCCGTTCGAGCAGGCTTTCCAGCTTGCGTACATCGATCATTTGCAGCGATCGCTCCTTCCCAAACATCCTTTCCAGCTTTGGACGTCGATCATCAAGAACGCCTCTCCTTGCGCTTGTTCAGACCCAAGTGCTCGACGGGCCATCACTCAAGCCATCTGCGTGAGCCGCATCGAGAGGAAACGGCCCTGATGGAACACCAGCGGTTCGTCATCGCCGCCATCGATCTGCAGCACCTTGCCCACGAGCAGCAGGTGGTCGCCCACCGGCCATGCCCGATAGGCCTCGCAGACGAAGGTGGCCACCGCGCCCTCGATCAGTCGAATGCCGGCGAAGGCTCGCCGTGTGGCGACACCGTTGAACTTGTCCGCGATACCCGGGTCGGCGAACCGGCGTGCCACCGCCTCCTGCGAACGAGGGAGTACGCTGATGCCGAAATGTCTGCACGCCCGGAACACGTCCAGGCTGGCGGAACGCTCGGAAAGGTTCCAGGACACCAGCGGCGGCTCCAGCGAGACTGGGACGAACGAGTTGATGGTCAGGCCGATGGGTGCCCCCCCCCCGGCGCACGCGCCGTGACGACGCAGACCCCGGTCGGGAACTGGCCCAGCTTGTTGCGCAATGCCCTGTGCGTGAAGACTGGATTCCGCATCTGCGGCTCGCCAGCCGTCGCGCTCGCACTCGATTCCTGCCTGGGGAAGGTTTGCATTCCGTACGCAGGCCGAGTTTGCGCCACCGGTCTGCCAACATAGGGACTACCAAGACCTCTGCTCCTGACCCCACCGCACCCGCCCGAAGCGCCCGTCACGCGAGATCGCCTGACGCGGCGATGAGCAAGAAACGAGTCCAGCGCGTCTGTGACGGCGCCCTCTGTTGCCCCCTCTGCAACATTCGTACGGGCACCACAAACGTGTTTGTCTTCAGGCCCCACCGGACCTCTCGCCCCAGTGACCAGCCGGGATGCTCGCGGCGTGCAAAGAGCTG